>RFTJ01000011.1 GCA_009923495.1 Actinomycetota bacterium | reverse complement strand
GAAGCAGCCCATACCGATATTGATGTCTACTCGCCTACCAGCCCACTGGGTTCAGCAGTGCTTGGTCAAGAGGTCGGCGCTGAGATTTCTTACGAGACGCCAAACGGTAAAAGGTTAAACATAAAGATTGTCAGCGCTGAAGTTTATCGAGGTTAGGCTTTCAGGCCACCGACGTTTCGAGTTTTAAACGCACGAACGGCAAGTGGTGCAAAAATCGCTAGAATCAAGAAGGCGTAGCCGAAGGAAAGTTCAACAGCATGCTGTTCCGGGAAACTGTTGCCTGGAAATGGAATCGGATTTCCAAATAACTGGCGACAGGCTAACGCCAAACAAGACACTGGATTCCAAAGTGCAATCGGTTGCAGCCAAGTCGGCATCGTGGCAATCGGCGTAAATACATTTGAGCCAAAGGTAAGTGGAAAAATCCAGGCCAGACCAGCAGTTCCAGCTACCTCTGGACTGGGCATATGCAAGCCAATCCATGCACCTACCCAAGTCATTGCATAAGCAAATGTTGCTAGAAGTAGATAGCCCAAAATCGCATCTGAGGCGGAACTATGGATTCTCCAACCAACAAATAAGCCAGTGGTTGAAAGTACTACCAGAACTAGTGCATTTTGAATAAGTGAAGCAAGCGTATGTCCACCCAACACCGCACCTGGGCGCATGGGTAATGACCGGAAGCGATCCATAATTCCGCGATTTGCATCCTCTGTAATGCCGACTGTTATGCCACCAACAGCAAACATCACGGTCTGCGCAAAAATACCTGGAATCAAATATTCGCGATATGCCAAGGCACCGCCCGATGAACCAAGATTGATAGCGCCACCGAACACAAAGGCGAACAACAAAACAAACATCACTGGCTGGATAAGTGCGAAGAATAGTGACTCAGGTACGCGAGTGATTTTGATTACGTGCCGACGAGCCACGGCTAAGGTGTCATAGAAAAGCCAGCCGAATTTTGGCCGAAACTTTGTTGATGTACTGATGGCGTTCATCGACGACTTCCTTTTCTTGATTTTTTGGATGCTAATCCGGAATCGCTTACTTCATCTTGGGCAACTCGGCCAGTCAAACTTAGAAAGACATCGTCTAATGTCGGACGACGTAACGAAATATCTGCTATCGCTATTTTCGCTTCGTCTAGTAACCGGACTGCCTCGACAACGGCTCGCGAACCACCTGAAGTTGGCACGATAACTTTATGCTCTTGCACATTCAAATTTATTTCTCCTGAGGCAATTGGTGCTAGTGCCTGTTTTGCTGATTCAGTCTGATCTGGTGAGTCAACTACTAGTTCTACCCTGTCGCCGCCGACTTGTGACTTCAGTTCATCAGAAGTTCCCTGCGCGATAACAGAGCCATGATCTAAAACCACACTCCGTGATGCCAATTGGTCAGCTTCTTCTAGATATTGGGTTGTTAACAAAACTGTCGTACCGCCAGCAACAAGTGATTCGATGACTTCCCACATACCAAGTCGACTACGGGGATCTAAACCAGTTGTTGGTTCATCCAAAAATAAAACTTCGGGCCGACCAATTAGGCTGGCTGCCAAATCAAGGCGACGACGCATACCGCCTGAGTAGCCCTTAATTCCGCGATCGGCCGCATCTGCTAAATCGAATCGCTGTAACAGCTCATCGGCGCGTTCACTTGCCTGCTTTTTAGAAAGGTGAAACAGCTGGCCAAAGAGTTGCAAATTTTCACGACCAGTGAGGTACTCGTCTACAGCCGCATATTGTCCAGTAAGACCAATGGTTTCTTTTACTGCATCCGAATTTGTTGCCACATCAAAGCCACTAACTTTTGCTGAGCCACCGTCAGCCTTAAGCAAAGTTGCCAAAATTCGAACAGTTGTCGTTTTGCCTGAACCGTTTGGCCCGAGTAGGCCAACAATAGTTCCTTGCTCAACTGTGAAATCAATTCCGCGCAGCGCCTGCACTTCGCCAAAGTTCTTTTTAAGTCCCGAGACTTCAATTGCCAGTGTCAAAATTACTCACATTTCATTGATGATTTAAATTTAAACTAGCACAATTGCCTACTTCGGCTAGGGTTTAATGTGTCATTAAACCGATAGGCGCAACAGCATCAAAATGAACTTTGTGATTACTCGGCAATTCCGTGGGCTACCTCGGGAAGTTGCTGTAGTAACAGCAATTTCCTTCTGCGTTGCACTTGGCTACGGCATTGTTGCCCCCGTTTTGCCAGTATTTGCTGAATCCTTCGGGGTTTCTGCATTTGCGGCCAGCGCGGTCATTAGTTTGTTTGCCTTAATGCGCTTTGTAAGCGCTTCGCCGAGTGGTTGGCTGGTCAATAAATTCGGTGAGCGCTGGGTTCTGGGCGTAGGCCTAAGTATCGTCTCGGTTTCCAGCGCATTAGCCGGGAGTGCCCAAACCTATCCGCAACTCTTAATTTTGCGAGCCATTGGTGGAACTGGCTCTGCCATGTTTACTGTCGCCGCGATGTCACTGCTTTTGCACAAAGTCGACAGTGAAAGTCGTGGTCGCGCCACAAGTTTGTATCAAAGTGGATTCTTATTTGGCGGGCTAGCCGGACCAGCTGTGGGCGGAATAGTCGTGCACTTTAGTATCCGCGCACCATTTTTTGTTTACTCAGCTACGCTGCTGGCTGCCGTTATCACGGCGTTAAGCACTTTGGACAAATTGCCACGTTCTGAAGTGACATCAGCCGAGGAAAGGATCGATCAAGTTGAAGTGATGCCGGTAAGGCAGGCATTGCGGGAACATCCGTATCGCGCGGCACTAACGGTAAATCTAATTACCAGTCTGACAAGCTTCAGCTTGCGAATTTCTTTGATCCCACTCTTTGTCACTGAAGCTTTGAACCGCGATACCAAAACAGCAAGCATTAGCTTCCTAATTTCAAGTGTGATGCAAGCGGTGCTTCTGCCCACTTCTGGTCGTTTCATTGACACAAGGGGGCGAAAGCCGGCATTGATACTAGGTTCAACAATTTTGACCACTGCCTTAGTGGTGTTAGCAACCGGTGAATCTCTGGCGGCACTTTACTTGAGCATGTTGCTCTTCGGAATATCCGCCGCATATTTGGGAGCAGCTCCATCAGCGATTGTGGGCGATATGGTTAAAGATCGAAAAGGTGGCCAAGTTATTGGACTATTTCAAATGGTTGGTGATTTTGGGGTAATTATGGGTCCGCTAGTGGCTGGATACTTAAAAGATTCTTCTGGTGGCTACTTTGTTCCCTTTGCCACTGCCGCAGCAGCTTCACTGTTTGCCTTTTACATGTCAATTCGAACTCGCGAAACTCGCATCAAGCCTGAACAAACTGAGTCAAACTACAACTCGATTAAATCCTGACTTGGCAAGGCATAGCCGGTGTTAGCGTGGCAATCATAGCCGTTCGGATTCTTGATTAAGTACTGCTGGTGATATTCCTCGGCGTACCAAAATATTTTTCCCTCGGCAGCGGAAATCTCAGTTGTTATCTCAGGCAGACCCGCCAAGGATAATACTTCTCGGTAAGCAGCTTTAGTTTTTAAAACGAAGTCTCGCTGTGCATCGGTGGTCCAGTAAATTGCTGAGCGGTACTGAGTGCCAATGTCGTTGCCCTGGCGGTTGCCTTGGGTCGGGTCATGGTTCTCCCAAAAGACTTTCATGAGTTCATAAAAATCAACCTCTGCAGGATCGTAAACAACCAAAACAATCTCTGCGTGGCCAGTTTCGCCCGTACAAACCTGAGGATAAGTTGGATCCGATGCAGTTCCGCCCATATAACCAACTGCGGTAACTTTGACGCCTGGAACTGCCCAGAGTTTTTTCTCTGCTCCCCAGAAGCAGCCCATACCGAAATAAATTTTTTCAAACTCGGGTGCCCAAGGGCCATGAATATCAGATTTCAAAAACAAATGCTCAGCGTTCATCAAATGCCTCCTGACTGTACCCCCGGTGGGACTTGAACCCACACTGGCACGATTTTAAGTCGTGTGCCTCTAACCGATTGGGCTACGGGGGCGAGCATCTAATCCTGACACGAGCCAAGGTGTTTCGCCTAACTGGGGGACGATTTACATCAATCGGCAACTAAGTCATAAGCGATGCCATCCAAGATGTCGTGTTCAGAGACTATGACTTCTGGCAATCCAGTGGCCTGCATGATGCGATCAAGAACCAACGAGCCACCACCGATTACATCAACTCTGCCCTCATGCATCGCACCCAATCTGGCGCGATCACTTCGGGTCATCCTTAACAGATTGGAAGTGATTTCATGAACCTTGGTAGCAGATACTCGTGAGCCATGAATTTTCGTTGAATCATATTCTGCAAGCTCAAGAGCCAAGGCCGCAACCGTTGTCACAGATCCTGCCACTCCAATTAAAGTTTTTGCGGTTGAAAGGTGTACCTGCTGATCTGCGCTGGCAATTGCCGCATCAATATCAAGGGTTGCTGCCGCTACCTCTTCAGCTGTAGGTGGATCCTGCGTTAGGTGTCGTTCAGTCATTCGAACGCAGCCAATGTCCATGCTGATTGCTCGAAGGGGTTCGGTATTACCAATGACAAATTCAGTGCTGCCGCCGCCAATGTCGATAACTAAATACGGTGGTTCGAGGGTCGATGCTGAGCTGGCTAAACCCTTTGTTGCTCCGAGGAATGATAAACGAGCCTCCTCATCGCCAGAAATTACAGTTGGCTCTAGGCCCAGGCGACTCTTCACACCCGCAAAAAAATCTGCCCTATTTGAGACATCTCGCGAGGCACTAGTGGCGACGAAACGAATCAGATCCGGTTTATGTTCAAAGATTAACTGCGCGTAAACATCAACAGCCGAAAATGTGCGGGTCAATGCCGCTTGCGAAAATTCATGAGTTTGATCAACACCTTCCCCAAGGCGAACAATGATCATTGTCCGAAGGACATCACTCAACTTGCCAGCAACAATATCGGCAATCAGCAATCTGATTGAGTTTGTGCCACAGTCGATCGCTGCTACTCGCATTCAAGTTCCTTTGCACAAGTTCCTGATGACCGCCAATCACCGACAAGCTCGAGAACCCGATCTCCGAGCGGATTGACGCCTGGACCAGCAGCTAGTGAGTGGGCCGCCAGTACATGTAGGCACTTGACCCGATTGGGCATTCCACCTGCGCTTATTCCAGAAATTTGCGGGACATCTCCTAGCGTTTCTCTGACTGCTAGATAACTTTCGTGCGCTTTCAAATATTGTTCAGCTAATTCTGGATTTGTTTCCAATTCCGCTTGGAGGTCGCGCATGACACCGTTTGCCTCTAAGGTGCCTATTGCGCTATTTAACCGTGGGCAGGTCAGGTAGAAAGTAGTTGGAAATGGTGTTCCGTCTTCGAGTAGTGGAGAGGTAAGAACGACATTTGGCATTCCGCAGCCGCAGCGACTAGCTACCTCTAGTCCTCCGCGAATCGGTCGGTCTAATTGAGCCTCAATTACCTTCTGATCTTTGTTGGATAGCACTTGCGCTACTTCTGTTGGGCTTTGTCACGAATGACAAGTGGGTCGTTATGCGAACGCGGTTTGTCAGCAAGTTGAGTGCTTCGCCACAGCTTGCTGTACCAAGATGAAGTGTCATTTGGCACCAATGCGCCCGGCACTGTTTCGAGGGCAGTTGAAGTACCTTGGTCAATAACTACCAGTCCGATTTCGCCAGGAAATACATAGTTCAATCGAGTGCGTGCCAATGACTTTAAATAATTTTGGTCATCGAGTAGCTTGGCATCGGCTTGGAGCTGTGCAATCGTCTTTTGCTTATCTGCAATTTGTGACTTAAGTACCGAAATATCTCGCTTTTCTTTCACCAGAGAACGTAGCGGAACAGCCACACTCATGACAATAATGACTAATGCGCCTAAGACTACAAAAGTACGCAAATTAAATTTCGGTGAGGAAGTCACTTACCTAGTTTGCCGTGACTAGCCCTTGAAACGTGGGAACGCACCGCGTCCGGCATAACGTGCCGCATCATCCAAATCTTCCTCGATGCGAAGAAGCTGGTTGTATTTGGCTACTCGGTCGGTTCGCGCTGGAGCGCCACTCTTAATCTGGCCACAATTAAAGGCCACTGCCAAGTCGGCGATGGTGGTGTCTTCAGTTTCACCAGATCGATGGCTCATCATCGAGCGGAAGCCTGCACGATGCGCCATCTCAACAGCTTCTGCTGTTTCGGTGAGCGATCCAATCTGATTTACCTTAACCAGAAGCGCTGATGCAGAACTTTCATTAATTCCGCGGATTAAACGCTCAGTATTCGTAACAAAAAGGTCGTCTCCAACAATCTGCACACGCTCGCCAAGAGCTGCCGTAATTTGTTGCCAAGCGGACCATTCATCTTCAGCAAGTGGATCCTCGATGGACACAATTGGGAAGTCAGTCACTAGGCCGGTGTAGTAATCAATCATTTCTTGAGATGACATAGTTTTGCCTTCAACGACATAATTGCCATCTTTGAATAATTCATTGGCTGCAACATCGAGCGCAAGGGCTATTTCATCGCCAACTTTGAAGCCAGCCTTGCCAATCGCTTCAACGATTAACTCTAGGGCAGCACGGTTACTTGGCAGATTCGGTGCGAAGCCACCTTCATCGCCGAGCCCAGTTGAAAGTCCCTTTGACTTGAGCACTCCTTTGAGGGCGTGATATACCTCAGCACCCATGCGAAGTGCTTCACCAAATGTCTCGGCGCCAATTGGCGCAATCATGAATTCTTGAATGTCGACATCACTATCGGCGTGTGCACCACCGTTGATGATATTCATCATAGGCACTGGCAGAACGTGCGCATTTGGTCCGCCAACATATCGGTACAAAGGTAAACCAGCCGAGGAAGCAGCGGCCTTTGCAACTGCTAACGAAACGCCAAGGATGGCATTTGCGCCTAAGTTAGCTTTATTTGCGGTCCCATCAAGTTCAATCATGACTTGGTCAATCAGTCGCTGATCACTTGCATCCAGACCCAGGATCTCTGGCATGATTTTGTCTTCGACAGCTTCCACAGCTTTGATAACACCTTTGCCCAGATAGCGAGATTCGCCATCACGAAGTTCAACTGCCTCAAAGGCGCCGGTTGAAGCACCAGATGGGACAGCGGCACGACCGGTGGCTTCGTTGTCCAGAATAACTTCAACCTCTACGGTTGGATTTCCACGAGAATCAAGGATTTCACGGGCGCGTACGTCGGCAATACTGGACACGGGTCTACTCCATATTTCTGTCAGATTCGATTGTTGAGGCGAACGACTCTTGGCGTGCCTCATTGCACAACCAATAGCCTAGTGCATGGTTAATCTTTACCTTCAAAACGACTTACTCGTAAAATCCCTTGAGAAATGGGTAGTTATTGTGTCAGTCCCTCAGACTTGCTCACCAACGCTCGGTAATCCGCCATCGCAGCACGAAGGCAAGATTCCGGATCCAAGTCTTGAGTTCTCGCTAGTTGCACAACAGAAACTAGCAACTCGGAGATTGTGGTCTGATTAACCTCGCCAATCAACTGCGCTATCGAGTCGGTTAAGTGCGTATCTTCGAATTCGATGTCGAGTTTTCTTGATCGATAAAGCAACTGTGTTGCTAACTGAAGTGCAGGCAGCGCTTTGGGAACGCCATCAATAACTGATTCGCGCTGTTTTTCTGCGCGCTTAATCTGCGCCCAATTTTCCTCTAGCTCTTCCTGCGAAGTAACCTGCAGGTCAGAAAAAACATGTGGATGCCGTCGAACCAATTTGTTAACAACGCCATCGGCTATGGCATCTAACGTGAAATTCGCATCCTGTTCTTGAGCTATTCGCGCATGAAAAACCACTTGCAACAATAAATCGCCAAGTTCTTCACGCAATGCCGCCGTGTCACCATGGTCCATTGCCTCTAGTACTTCGTAAGTTTCTTCTAATAAGTACCGAGCAAGTGACTCATGTGTCTGTTCAGCATCCCACGGGCAGCCACCTGGTGATCGAAGTTGATCCATCACCGCGACAAGACGAGTTACGGATTCAGACATAAATTACTGTGTGGTGGATAGCGAGAACGATAAGGAGTTGTCTAGACCCATAGCCTGCATTTGCTGTGGATCCCAAGTGCCATATCTTGGGGAGACATTTACTCCCTCAGATGCTGCTAGCTGAGTCAAGTAGTTTGCTGCTGCCACACTTCGCTGTTTTTGGGTGCCTTTCGGTGCAAGGGCAGACCCAACATAACCTTGGCCGAGAATCGTTTTGAAAAAGCTATCAATCTGACTCTTTGGCACACCTTGGGTCGTAGCCAATTGCTGGATAACTGCATCCTGTCCGTACTGCAAAAATATTTGATCTCGCAGAGAAATCACTTCCGCATCAGTAACTTTTGTATCTAACTTAACTAGAGCCTCGTTAACTAAATCAGAGATCACTAACCTACTAACGACTAGCTGTCCAATAGTGCCAGCATCTGGAGCCGGTTGTTGAGAACTGTTTTCCGGCAGGTCATTAAGTATCTCAGCGAGTTGTTCATTTACAATTTTCTGCTTTATTACTCTGTTACCGATTGTTGCAGCAGAGCCAGTCTGATTAGCCTTGTCGGAGCAGCCAGCAATTAGCAGCAGAATTCCTACCAGCACACTTAGTTTTGCGAGTTTGCCCACGACACCATTCCTCAACTTGCAGTTCCAAATAAAGTATTTATTGCGTTGCTCACCCAGTCAACCAAATCCTCGCCCGCAATGCCACTTGCACTGCTGCCAAGTTTTTTAGATTGAGGCAACTGTAGGACAATCGTACGCGTTGCTGGCTGTATTCGACTGCCTGGGTAGAGTCTGTTAAGTCGCATCTGCTTCGACTCCGACAGTTCTGCGGGGAAGATTTTCAGGGCAGTTCCAGCGGCAATTAAGTCGCTGATGCCCAGGCCGTGCAACAGCACTCGAAGGCGGGCAATCTCTAAAAGCCGGTAAACCTCGCCAGGCAAAGGCCCATACCGATCAGCAAGTTCATGCTCAAGTTCAGTCACTGCCTCAGTTGTGCGCGCGTCCGACAATCTTTGATATGCCTCTAGGCGTAATCGCTCTTGTGGCACATAAGTGTGGGGAATGTGTGCTTCAATTGGGAGCTCAATTCGGATGACTGATTCTGATTCAGCAGATTCGCCATCACGAACTTCAGCGACTGCCTCACCGACTAATCGGACATATAAATCAAAACCCACTTCAGCAACGTGTCCGCTTTGTTCGCCACCAAGTAAATTGCCCGCTCCTCGAATTTCCAAGTCCTTCATTGCAACTGCCATTCCAGCACCTAGATCAGTATGAGCCGCAATAGTTGCCAGTCGATCATGTGCAGTCTGAGAAAGTGGGCGATCTGGCTGGTAGAGAAAGTAAGCGTAACCACGCTCTCGACTTCTTCCAACTCTTCCGCGCAGCTGATGAAGTTGTGCCAAACCAAAAGTGTCAGCTCGATCCACAATCAAAGTGTTGGCATTAGGGATGTCTAGTCCGCTTTCAATAATGGTTGTGCTGACTAGCACGTCAAATTTGTGTTCCCAGAAATCAACAATTACCCGCTCTAGTTCATGCTCGTTCATTTGCCCATGCGCAACGGCAATGCGAGCGTCAGGGACTAGTTGGGCCAACTTGACTGCAACCCGATTAATACTGGCTACCCGATTATGAACATAGTAGACCTGACCATCTCGGAGCAGCTCTCGATGAATCGCAGCAGCGATGTACTTGTCGTCGTACGGACCAACAGAAGTTAATACCGGCAATCGGTCTTCGGGCGGGGTTTGAATAGTGGACAGTTCTCGAATTCCCGTTACTGCCATTTCTAAAGTTCGAGGAATTGGCGTTGCTGACATGGTCAGCATGTCCACATTTGTTCTAAGCGCCTTCAGATGTTCTTTGTGCTCGACACCAAATCTTTGCTCTTCATCGACAATGACTAGGCCAAGATCTTTGAAGCGGACATCAGAGCTGAATAATCTGTGGGTACCAATTACTACATCTACGGATCCGTCAGAGATGCCGGCCAAATTTTTCTTAATTTGAGATTCACTTTGAAAGCGCGATAGTGGTGCAATTGAGATCGGAAACTGCGCATATCGCCTAGAGAAAGTTTCAAAGTGTTGTTGCACTAACAAGGTTGTTGGCACCACAATCGCAACTTGCTTTGCGTCCTGCACTGCCTTAAAAGCAGCTCTAACAGCAATTTCAGTCTTGCCATAGCCAACATCACCGCAAATTACTCGGTCCATTGGCGTCTCACGTTCCATATCGGCTTTCACGTCGTTAATGGTCGAAAGTTGGTCTGGGGTTTCGACAAAATCAAATGCGTCTTCAAGTTCCCGCTGCCAGGGACTGTCTGGACTAAAAGCAAAACCCTTGCTGGCCATACGAGCCGCGTACAGGCGGATGAGTTCAGCGGCTATTTGGCGAACAGCTTTCCGGGCACGCGATTTTGTGGCTGCCCAATCTCCGCCACCTAATTTATTCAAACTGGGGGCTTCGCCACCGATGTATCTAGTTACATGCTCAAGTTGATCAATGGGCACAAATAATCGGTCCGCGGGCTGACCACGCTTACTAGCTGCATACTCAATTACTAGATACTCGCGAGTTGCGCCTTGGACACTTCGAGAAACTAATTCAACATATTTGCCAACGCCATGTTGATCATGAACTACATAATCACCAGTTTGCAGGGTTAGTGGATCAATAGTCGTCCTGCGCCGAGCGGGCATACTGCGACTACCTCGATTGGACTCACGTGTTCCAAAAATGTCGAATTCGGTTACCACCGCTAATTTGGCGTCCTCAGAGATAAAGCCTTGGAGTTGGTGGCCAACTATTACCTCTACGACTCGAGGCTCAAACTTGAGCTCTGTTGCTAGCCGCGCTGCGATGTCTAGCTCAGAGAGCGTTGCAACTAGTCGATTCGCAGTTCCTGCGCCATTCATAACGATGACGACGCTTAAGTTCTTTGCCCACCAAGAACGAACGTCTGCAACAAGTTTGTTCATGTTGCCTCGATATTCCGATGGCACTACTAAATTCGTAGCGATTGAATCTGGTGCGCTCAAGTTGGAAATGGCACACCAGTTGAATTGTGGATTAACTAACTTAGCCTCTTGGTAATCGCGCAAACCGGTCTCAGTCTGCGCCAAGGGTACAGCATTGCCATCTGCTGCGTTATGCCAGGCAGCTGCTAAAAATTCCGCACTGGTGCTGACAATTTCATCGACTCGAGCGATTATGCGCTCCGGTTGTACTTCGACACCAAGCCACGAGCCTGGCAAAAGTTCACTAACTAATTTAAGGTCTGAAACTAGGTGTGCAGTTAAACTTTCCATACCTTCGACCCAAATGCCCTCTGAAATTTTCTCTAACATGGGAGCGAAGTTTGGCAATGAGTCGATAAGTTCTGTTGCCCTCTGCCGAACACTTTGGGTAAGCAGTAGTTCTCGGCAAGCGGTGATATTTAACGAATCAACTACCCCAGGCAGCGAACGTTGGTCTGCTACCGAAAATTCTCGTAGGTCATCGATCGTGTCTGCCCAAAACTCAATACGTTTTGGATGGTCCTCTGTTGGCAGGAATATGTCAACAATTCCGCCCCGAACCGCGAATTGACCACGCCGATCAATAATTTCGACTCGCTCAAAGCCCAGCTCAGTTAACTTTCTACCGAGGTCAGCAATGGAAATTTCATCTCCTTTTACCAATTTCAGCGGTGGGAGCGAAGTAAGTTCGGTCATTATCGGTGCAATAAACGAGCGAACCGACATTACCAATACCTGAATCGGTGTTGCCTCACCTGGATTGGTTAGTCGTTGAAGAATTGAAATTCGACGACCCACTGTTTCGCTACTAGGACTTAGCCGCTCATGCGGCAGCGTTTCCCATGCTGGGAAAAATGCAATGGCATCTTGAGTAATAAAGTCCGCTAAGCACTGGCAGATTTCCTGAGCTGATCGCTCGCTGGGAGTTACCACCAGAATTTGCTTGCCACTGATGGCCAGCGCGGCTATCACGTGCGGCGATGCACTACTGGGGGCACTGACCGTGGCCTCATCACCAGATTCGAGTGATTCAAAAATTTTTCGATAAAAATCTGCCTCGGTTAAGCTCTTAGAAATTTTAGGGAAGGTCATTGGCTATCTGTCAGTGCCTTCAAGACTGATGAGAAGTATTTTTGGCGACAGATAATGGCTCCTGGAACCGTGACGTCTTCCTGGTTGAAAGCAAAGTCGCCACCATCTGGTAAAGAGGCTGCGAGGCAATAATGTCTAGCAACTGCTAACGGTGCCGCGATGTCCCACTCGTTAAAGCCGGAGGTATTTACATAGATGTCAGCCTTGCCTGCAATTATGTGCGCTAACTTTGCCCCGACGGAACCACGCTTTTCAATAACTGCCTCTTGTGAAAAATCTTTGCTCAGTTGTGTGCAGATATCTGAGAGTCGATCTGGAGGATTGGTTGGCGAAGTAACTATTCGAATTCCATCGGCAGCAGACAACGCCCAGTCAACAGCTTGCATATGCAAATTGCTATGCACTCCTGAATCAAATGCTGGTTCAAAAATAACTCGATCGGCAGTCGAATAAGTTGCCGAAATCATTGGCACACATACTGCTGCGGCCGCTATTTGCGAAGGAGCGGTTGACTGCGCTTCCCATAGAGCTACGTGAACGGCAAAGCCTGGATACCCTCGAGAGAAACTTGAGGTCCCATCAAGTGGATCAATGATCCAAACACGCTCTGCGCCATGTCGAGCACTCGGATCTATTCCTTCTTCGCTCAGCACTACATCATCAGGTCTAAGTAGATTTAGTTGGCTTAGGAGGTACTCATTTGCTAACTTATCGCCCCGACTGCCGAGTTCGGCAACATCGTAATCTGGCATCTGGCCGGGAGTTAATGGAGAAATTTTACCCCGCACTGATAGCAAGATTTTGCCAGCCTCAGTAGCGAGTTTTCTGGCTAAGTTGTGATCGTTCATGAGTTGAAACGATTCTGCGTCTCTTCAAGACTCGTGGACACTAGCTGAATAACTGCATCTGATCCACGGGCAATTAAATCTTGAACAATAGCTTGTTCACTGGAAGCAAAGTTACGCAAGACAAAATCTGCTGGATCTTGCTGACCAGGCGGTCGCCCGATTCCCAGTCGCACTCGGTACCAATCACCAGTTCCTAATGACTTACGGATTGACTTAAGCCCATTGTGACCATTGTCCCCACCCGCGAATTTAATTCGAATTGCTCCTAGCTCAATGTCTAATTCGTCGTGCAGCACAATCAAGTGTTCAGGACTGACTTTGTAGAAATTTGCTAAGGCTTTTGTTGGACCGCCAGATTCGTTCATGAATGAAGTCGGTTGCGCAACAATAAGCTGATTCGCAGCAATCTTCAGTTCAGCAACTAAGGCCTGAGTTCGCTTATGTTTACTTAACTTCGCGTTTGCTTCGCTTGCCAAGGCTTCGATCACTCGAGCACCAATATTGTGTCGATTTAACGCGTAAGTGGGACCCGGATTTCCGAGTCCCACTACAAGCCATGTGTTTGCCACGGACTATTGCGCTGACTCTTGCGCCTCTACTGGTGCCTCAACGCTCTCACCACTAGGAGCAGCTTCATCTTCCTGACGGGCAGCTCGAGCGGCAGCTTTGGCGGCAGCAGCTTCGGCGGCAGCTAGTGCGGCAGCCTCAGCAGCCTCGCTAGCTTCGGCGGCAGCGCGGGCGATTGAAGCAGCTTCGGCGGCGGTTACCAGCACCAAGTCAACATGTTCGACATAGCGACGAACTGGTTCGATTTGGATATCTCGAGGTGCTACCGTCTCGGTTTTGCCGTTAAGAACGATCTCGATAGACGTGCCCTTCTTGCGAAGTGCAAGAGTGAATTCGTGTGAATCTAAGCTAACGTGCACCGGAGCAGTTCCGTGGCCGTAAATAACAGCTGGGGTCTGCCCTTCGCGACGAAGTTTGCGCGCGGCACCCTTGCCGAAATCTGTGCGGATATTTGCGACTAATGACATTTAGAACTCCTCTACTTAGGTCGCGGAAATGCTCCGCAGGAGACCTTCGTCGATAACGGCTGTCGCAGAATGCGAAGCCCTCGCCGAGGAGCAACTCAAGATTAAAGGTAAAAGAGAGATCCGGTCAAACTAACCGAATTTTAGACGCCAACATGGTCGAAAAGACCAGCAACCGAGCCTTCATCAAAGACTTCGCGAATCGCCCGGCCCAACAGTGGCGCAATAGGCAGAACTGTCAGCCCTGGGAATTGTTTCTCTGGCGCGATCGGCAAAGTGTCAGTAACAACAACCTCTTTAATTCGAGAATTCTGTAGTCGCTCGGCTGCCGGCGACGAAAGGATGCCGTGTGTTGCTGTGACGATAACGTCGGCCGCGCCATTTTCAAAAAGTGCCTCGGAAGCTTTGACGATTGTGCCACCGGTATCAATCATGTCATCGACGACGACACATATGCGGCCTTCAACATCACCGACTACTTCTAATACCTTGGCTTCGTTTGGCACGTCAGGGTCGCGACGCTTGTGAATTATTGCCAATGGCGAATCTAAGATGTCAGTCCATCTTTCAGCGACCCGAACTCGACCTGCATCAGGCGAAACGACTGTGATTTTGTTACGGTCAACTGTGCGACCAATGTGCGCAGCCAAAATTGGTAACGCAAAAAGGTGATCCACTGGGCCGTCAAAAAATCCTTGAATTTGAGCTGTGTGCAAGTCAACACTCATTAAGCGATCAGCGCCAGCTGCCGAAAAGAGATCTGCCATCAAGCGGGCTGAGATTGGCTCGCGTCCAGCATGTTTTTTATCTTGCCTTGCGTAACCATAGAAAGGAGCGACAACGGTAATGCGTTTTGCTGAAGCACGTTTTAGGGCATCGACCATTAGCAACTGTTCCATGATCCATTCATTCACCGGCGCAGTGTGGGTCTGCAATACAAATGCATCACAGCCGCGGATTGATTCTTCGAATCGCACAAAGATTTCACCGTTAGCAAAGTTGTAAGCCCGAGTCGGCACCAGTTCAACGCCGAGTTCGTTCGCTACTGCTTGAGCAAGTTCAGGATGTGACCGACCTGCCAGAAGAACCATTCGCTTTGCATTGCTCTGGGTGATTCCGGTCATGTTTATTACCCTTCCACGGATGAACTGTTATTACCTGAGTCTGCCACTGCCGCCTTAGCGGACTCACTACCGGGTCGGCGCCTTAGCACCCAATCCAAAATATTGCGTTGTCGAGACCGCCCAACACCAATTGCACCTGCAGGGACATCTTCGGTAATTACCGAGCCAGCGGCAGTGTAAGCACCATCACCAATGATTACGGGAGCTATCAGCATGGTGTCACTGCCGATTCGAACGTGCTTTCCAACTACCGTCTTATGTTTTTGCACTCCGTCATAATTCACAAAAATTGTGGCAGCTCCGATGTTTGTCCCCTCGCCGATCTCGGCATCGCCAACATAAGACAAGTGTGGGACTTTCGCTTGATCACCTAACTGAGCATTTTTCATCTCGACAAACCCACCAGCTTTTGCACCTGTGCCTAAAACCGTCCCCGGCCGTAAGTATGCATAGGGACCGACCTGTGCGGCTTCGCCAATAATGGAATCAATGGTTGTCGCTTTGATAACTTTGGCCCGGGGCAAAACTCTTGTGTCTTCCAATGTGCAGTCTGGGCCGATTACCGCTCCACTTTGCACAGAAGTGTGGCCAACAAGCCGCACATTAGGCAACAGTGTGACATCTTGATCCAGGCAAACGGTAGTTTCTATCCAAGTTGTGGCCGGATCTTCCATGGTGACGCCAGCAAGCATCCATTTGTCCAAAATGCGATGGCGAAGAATGTCTGTCACCTCGGCAAGCTGTTTGCGATCGTTGATGCCAAGAATGTTCTCACTACTCGTAAGCACTGCCTGGACAGGATGTCCCAGGTGCTTAATAATCTCGATCGCATCGGTTAGATAAATCTCACCTTGGGAATTGTTGCTACCAATACTGTCGATTGCATTTCGTAATTGCTCTAGGTCAAAGCAATAAATTCCCGAATTAACTTCAGTTATCAGCAACTCCTCATCTGAAGCATCACGATGTTCAACAATTTTCAGTACTTCGCCAGTAGCATCGCGAACTATGCGCCCGTAACCATCGGGCACAGTGAGTTCAGCCGACAGAATTGCTACCGCAGAGCTCTGCTTAGCAATCGCTAAGCGCTGGATATCTTCTTGGGTAACCAGTGGAGCATCGCCGGCTAAGACAAGTACCGAGCCCTGCAGTGAGTCGGGCAAACTTGCCAATGCCACGGCGACGGCATGTCCCGTTCCGTTTTGCGTTTCTTGGACAGCTATTTGTAGCCCAGAGTAAGTCGCTAGATGTTCAGTGACTGCCTCGCGCTGATGTCCCACGACTACAACTTTGTGTTTTGCCCCGACTTGTTCAACGGTATTTATTACATGATCGATGATTGGTAGACCTAGAACAGAATGCAGCACTTTAGATTTTGCAGACCGCATTCTCGTGCCTTGGCCAGCAGCCAAAATTATGGCTACTTGGATCGGATTGGGCTCATTGCTGTTTGACACAGATACAACCCTACTTAAGAAATGGCTCCCGGTAGAGGACTCGAACCTCTATTCAGTGCTCCAAAGGCACTTGTCCTGCCGTTAGACGAACCGGGAAAGTCCCTAGAAATCTTAGGCTCTTCACCTGCTTTTCCCAAACTCTGCCTAGATTTTGGCAGTGAACATTAGCGTTTGATTTCCTACGCTAGCCTTGAGTGAGTACGTTCCGTCCGGAAAAAGCAGGTTTAATCAGTACATGGCAGTCACAATTGACCACGAAGATGACCCACTGGAGTCTGCTCGGCCTCGCTTAGTCGATGCTGATCGTGTGCGAATGACCGGACACGAACGTCGAGCTCAGCTGATTGAAGTCGGGCGAGCACTATTTGCTGAGAAGGGTTTTGAGGCAGTAACCATCGAGGAGATTGCCCTTACTGCCAAAGTCTCCAAGCCCGTAGTCTACGAACACTTCGGTTCAAAAGATGGACTTTACGCAGTAGTGGTTGATCGGGAAATGAATTACCTCCTTGGCTCAATCACACAGGCTCTAACTGCTGAGCATCCTAGAGTGTTACTAGAGCAAGCATCTTTTGCCCTTTTTGATTACATCGAAACCCACACTGATGGATTTAGAATTTTGGTCCGAAACTCACCAGTGGCGACAGCTACTGGCAACTTTGCGAGTTTGCTTTCCGATGTAGCATCTCAGGTTGAAGCACGCCTTGGAAAAGAGTTTGCCAATCGAGGATTCCCGAAGCGAATGGCGCCAATGTATGCACACATGTTCGTTGGCATGGTCGCACTTACTGGGCAATGGTGGCTTGACGTTGGTGGCGCAAAGAAGGACGAAGTGATTGCCCATCTAGTCAATTTAGTTTGGAACGGTGCCAGTGATTTGCAGCGCGCTCCACGCCTGATATCTCGCCGTTAATCCACTTCGGGATGCGCTAAGTGATTATCGAGTGGCGAAACGATCTTTCGCAGCGCACTTACTAGTTCAGAGAACTCTTCATTAGACACATCCTTAAGCAACTCTTGTTCGCGCTTAAGTAAGTCCTGCAGCGCCAGATCCACTTTGCCTCGGCCAGTACTTGTGAGTGCGACCAAAACGCCACGACCATCGGATGGATCTGGACCGCGGTGAACAAAATCTTTCTCAACAAGTCGATCGATTCGATTGGTCATGGTTCCACTTGTGACCAATGTGGCCGTTACCAGTTGCGAAGGTGTTAGTGCGTATGGCCGACCAGATCTGCGCAGAGCAGCAAGGACATCAAATTCACCAGGTTCAAGATCATGCAGGGCAAAAGACTCGCGCCGAGCAATATCTAGGTGGCGAGCAAGCCTTGTTACTCGGGATAAAACTTCCAATGGATGAACATCGAGATCAGGTCGTTCTCGGCGCCAAGCTGCAATTAACTGATCTACTTCATCGGTGGTCACAAAGAAGATTCTAAGCGCTTAGGCTGGATAAGAATCGTGCATTGCTAATGATTAGTGACTATTCGAGCGCCATGAACTGGGCCATGCGCTCTGATGCATTGATCAACAAGCCCAGAGCTTGATAGCGCTACTGCCAGATCTATAGCCGCTTTCTCGTCCTCAACCAAGAAAGCACAGGTCGGGCCACTGCCGGACACTACTGCACCAAGTGCTGCATAATCTAAGCCAAAATCTAACGCTGCAGCCAAACTCGGTTTCATGGTCAACGCGGCAATCTGCAAATCATTTTTTAACAGCGGACCTAATGCGACACTGTCCCCTTGAGTAATTGCGGCTAACACCTCCGCTGGAACCTTGGGAAGTTCACTAAAATTTGGACCTCGCAAGTTGTCCGTTCTTTCGTAAACTGCAGAAGTAGCAAGACCTTGCTTGAAAGTCCCGAAAACCCAATGGAATGTTCCGCGGGTCATTACCGGCGCAAGTACATCGCCTCGATTAGTGCCAATCGCACATCCGCCATGCAACATGAACGGCACGTCTGAACCTAGTTCACGCGCCATTGCATCTAACTGGTCGCGACTAATTCCAACCTGCCAGAGTGCGTCGCAAGCAAGCAAGGTTGCTGCTGCATCAGCGCTACCACCAGCCATACCTGCAGCAACTGGAATTGTTTTATTGATTGTTATCCGAACATTTGGATCTTCACCACAAGCAGCAGCGATTAATTTGACAGCTGACCAGACTAGATTTGAAGAATCGGTAGGAATTTGATCTGCAAATGGACCCTCGGCGACTATCGAAAACTCATCGGCTTGGGTGGCCGTCACTTCGTCATAAATGTTTACTGACTGAAAAATTGTTGCTAGTTGGTGGTATCCGCTGAACTCTTTGGGTCCCACTCCCAAATAAATATTTACTTTGCCCGGTACTCGAACTGTTACAGATTTAGCCACAACGTCACTTTACTTCGCGAGCAGCCATCGCAATTGCCAAAAAACCTGAATAATCAAGTTGCTCACCTCGAAGTTTGGGGTCGATGTTTGCTAATCTCAACACTCGCTCGACTTGCTCAGTGCCGCCAAAGTGGTTGCTAAGTGCAGATCGAAGCGTCTTGCGTCGCTGACTAAATGCGCCATCAATGATGGGGAATAACTCGGTCTTGCTTATGGCAGTGCCCGAATTTTCGTGGCGTACTAGCCGGACCAATACCGAATCAACATTCGGAACGGGCCAGAAAATTTGGCGACTGATGTTTGCTACAAGTTTCGCTTCTGCGTAATACCTCGCCTTAACACTTGGCACTCCATAGACTTTTGAGCCGGCAGCGGCAGCTAATCGTTCACCGACTTCTGCTTGCACCATCACAAAAATCTGCGAAAGATCTGGAAATTTATCCAGAAAATGCAGGATTACAGGTACCGAAATGTTGTACGGCAAATTTGCCACGAGTTTGGTAGCCAAACTTGGAAGTTCGCTAACTTGTAATGCATCCTGATTAACTACTGTCAATTTAGGTAGCAACTCTGGATTAATTCCTGCAACTGTCCTTGATAGTTGGTCGGCCAACCTAGCGTCAATCTCGACAGCAATCACTGATTTAGCTGACTCCAGTAGTCCAAGAGTGAGCGAGCCTAAACCTGGTCCGATTTCAACGACAACATCGTTGCTATCAATTTGAGCCAAATCGACAATGCGGCGAACCGTATTTGGATCGATGACAAAATTTTGACCTAATTTTTTGGTCGGAATTAAATCTAGTTCGCTTGCGAGTTTGCGAATTTGAGCAGCACCAAGAAGGTTATCTGACATTACGCCCGATTAGTACCAACCAGTTGAATTGGAATGCTCCAGAGCTCCACATGGAGTGTTGTAGCGCTTCTCAATGTAATTAGCGCCCCACTTGATCTGCGTAATTGGATTGGTCTGCCAATCAGCGCCAAACTTGGACATCTTGTCGCCTGGCATTGCCTGTGGAATTCCATATGCGCCACTTCCACGGTTTCGTGCAGTGTGGCGCCAGTGGCTTTCCCTGTCCCAAAGTGAAACGAGGCAGCCGTACTGGGTCTGATTCCAATCATATTTTTTAGCGATGTACACCTGAGCAAACTTCATATTGCCCTCGGGTGTGCCCGTACCAGCTGCCGCTGCCTTGGCATCGAGTGTTAGAGCGACTGGCTTACCGGTGCCAACGATGTAGACCGCGGGCTTGCCTTTGTTCAGAACTTTTTTGGAAACTAGAGTCTTAGCAATCTGCTTACCCTGCAGGACTCGAACCTGGTAAACATATTTCACCGTCCCCTTAGTACCTTTACTGCGAAGCAGTTTGGTGCCGCGTTCTACTTCAGCAGAATGGATAATTTTGCTGGTGACCGCAACTTTCTTGACAGCAGTTACGGTTCGAGTGGTCCTGATTGCCCCAGGAGTGTTTGGCAATATCCGAGTTACCCCTGAAACACTTTTACTCGCGGCGGTCTCTGAGCCGGAATTTGCATTAGCAAATCCTGTTGTTCCAGTAGCAGCTGATCCACCCAAAACTAAAACTGCAACAACTGTTAAAGGCCCAATAAGACTCGAAATCGACCTGGGCTTGGCATGACGAGCTGGGGCGCGGCGACGTCCGCGTGAACTCATACAGGTCTCCAAGGCGTAGGCAACAAATCACTCGTTTGAGGAAGTACTCCTCTACCGTAGCCCAAACTAGGGGGGCAAAAGCAAGTCGAAAATCCCTAAAATGGGCCAAAAACCCTTGCGGCATTTGAAAAAAGTGCCTGACAAATTTCTTGCTCCGACTCGCCTCTGGTCGCCGAAATTGCCCGCACAGTCAGGGGAATTAGCGCCGAAGAATTAGGTCGGCCGCGATAGGGCGTGGGGGTTAAAAACGGAGAATCCGTCTCAACCAGCAACAGGTCAACCGGCATAAGGGCTGCGGCTTCGCGAAGGTGGGGGGCGTTTTTGAAAGTGACTGTGCCACTAAATGAGGTGTACCAGCCACGTTCCGCACAAATCTTGGCTAGTTCTACCCCGCCCGAAAAGCAGTGAAAAACAACAGTTGCCGGCGCCCCTTGTTCATCCAGAATTCGAACTACGTCATCGTGCGCATCCCGGTCATGGATTACAACCGGCTTTCCTACTGCTTTGGCGATCTCAATGTGTTCACGAAATGACTCCTCTTGGGCAGCAATGCCTTCAGGCCCAGTTCGGAAATAGTCAAGCCCAGTCTCACCAATAGCTCTAACTTGTGGCAACTTTGCCAGAGTGGCTATTTCGGCAAGTGAGTCTTGCAATGTGGGGTCATGGGCAGCTGCATTTGGATGTAACGCCACAGTTGCCCAAACATCAGGATAGGAGGCCGCAATATCGGCAGCCCAAATGGAACTCGCTAGGTCACAGCCAACCTGAATTACTTTTGCCACACCAGCGGCATTTGCGCTAGCTAGTGCCTCGGTCACGCTAGGTAAAACATGCTCATCGTCATATTGGACATCCATATGGCAATGCGTATCAACTACTGGCGAAACCAATGGCTCAACCGAGATAAGTACATCCACAATCTAAGGCTAGCGGGCGTTTAAGTTAGCCTTAGCAAAACCAACAGTGAACTTAAGTGCAGGCAGGATTAAGTGCGGTTACGATTTAGTGGGCTAGATGGGCTACGTGGTATTGCCGTACTTCTGGTGGTTTTGTACCACGCAGGTATTTGGCAGATTCCAGGCGGTTTTCTCGGCGTAGACATCTTCTTTGTACTTTCTGGATTTTTGATCACCTCACTGTTGCTCGACGAAGCAGATAGAACGCACCATATTGACCGGGCCAATTTTTACCTAAGGCGCCTACGGCGCCTCATGCCAGCACTTATTTGCGTCTTGATCTTTGCGGTAGTCGCCGCTGCACTTTGGGCGCCCGATTCCGGGTATGGCGTGCGAAGAGATTTACCATGGGCCTTGACCTCGGTGTTGAACTGGTCATACCTCTTCTTTAACCAGTCCTATTTCGTCAATATTTCGAGGCCACCACTTCTGGGACATCTATGGTCACTTTCAATTGAAGAACAGTACTACGTAATCTGGCCGCTCATAATAATCCTGTCTGTAAAGGTGCGTTGGCTAAAAAATCATTACCGATCTGCGATTTTTTTGCTGGCAGTTAGTGGCGCGGTTGCGAGCACGGCATGGATGCGCTGGTTGGCAATAAATGATGGCTATCCAATTCCACATGATCCAAGTCGTTTGTATTTCGGCTCTGATACCCACGCAATGGGGTTATTACTCGGCAGCGCGTTGGCAACTTTGATTAAGCCAGAGAAGCTTGCGGCAAAGTTAACTCCAGATAAGAAAACTGCTCTCAATGTGATTGCAGTTGGCTCGATTATTGGGTTGGCCTACTACATATTCTTCGTCGATGAATTGAATGAATCTTTATTCCGTAGTGGCTTTCTCGTTGTTTCTGCGCTAACTGCAGGATTGATAACTGCTTGCATCCACAAAGACTTAATCTGGGGAAGAATCATTGACTTTTCCATCCTGCGCTGGATTGGGCGTCGCTCATATGGAATTTATCTATGGCACTGGCCAGTTTTCCTGCTACTTAGACCGGGCATCGACATCAGTTGGCCCGAGCCAGCAGTATTTGCTCTGCGAATTACCTTGGTAACAATTATCAGCGCTCTCTCATATCGCTATTTGGAAGTTCCCATTAGAAATGGTGCCATCAAAAAGACATGGATCCGGTGGAAATCTTTGGGAATTCCAAGGCCATCAATACTTCGGGCTGGATTTTTCATAACGCTATGCATCAGTTTCATTTTTTGTTTTGTAATTGTCGGTAAGCAACCAATGCCTACCGCCGCTAACGATCCAGTTTTTAACGGTATTACTTCGGTAGACATTGATCCAACTGCTACGCCATCTCCAGCCCCATCTAGATCCGGGCCGGCACGTCCGCCTTCTACTGCTATGCCAATAAAACATGGACGAGTGGTGGTTTTTGGCGACTCGGTTGTGCTAAGTGGCAGATCAGCACTACAGGATTCGCTCAATAGTATTTCAATTGATGCAGCAGTCGGGCGCCAGCCATGGGAAATTGCCCAACGCATTTCACTTCGCCGATCACAAGGCAGACTTTCCAACTTTGTCGTCATCCATATGGGAACAAATGGATTAGTCACTCGAGAAAACCTCGCTCCGATACTTAATCAACTTCGAGACCGAAAGCGCGTTGTAGTGGTTGACGTTCAGGTACCTAGAGTTTGGATGAAGCAAACAAACAAAATGATTTATTCACTCATTGAGAAGTATCCGAATGTCCGACTAGCAAGTTGGCGATTAGCTTCAAAGGGGCACAGCAACTACTTCACGCCAGATGGGGTGCACTTGACTAAAACTGGTGGCAAAGTTTTTGC
The DNA here is from genome assembly GCA_009923495.1 of Actinomycetota bacterium. Taxonomy (NCBI): domain Bacteria; kingdom Bacillati; phylum Actinomycetota; species Actinomycetota bacterium. Next base: position 18,304 of record RFTJ01000011.1, on the reverse strand, counting down.
TCGAATTATCAAACAGGCCCTGCGCCAACCTTAGATATTCTCTGGTTCTTCAATTCTTGGGAATAGCGATTCACCCTTGGTTATCACAACCCCTGGCTTTAATTGCCCCCAAATACCCGCAGTAAGCAGTGATTCATCTAGGCCAGATTCAACAGCGCCAATGTCTTGCCAAAGTTGTGCCATTGCTTTTGGCATTAGTGGAGCGTACAAAGTTGCCACTGCTCGCAGAGATTCGCAGATAACATACAAGATCGTGTGCAACCGCTCAGTTTGTGCTGGATCTTTAGCGATTACCCATGGCTGCTGTTCGGTCACATAAAGATTGACTGCATCAATGAACTCTTTGACACCGACGATTGCCGTCTGAAAATCAAAATTACGCACTGCTTTATCAGCACTCATCGCCGTAACTTCCAAAAGGTTCTGGATCAGCAAATCATCATCAGTTAATGGTCCAGGAGCCGGTAAATTGCCCTCGCAGTACTTACCAACCATGGCCTGTACTCGACTAGCTAGGTTACCTAAACCATTAGCTAGCTCAGCAGTGTAGCGAGCGACTAAATCTTCCCAGGAGAATGAACCATCTTGGCCGAAAATAATGGCCCGCATGAAGTAGTAACGGAAAGCATCAGACCCTACTAAATTGACAATACTTTGTGGAGAAATTCCGGTGAGCTTGCTCTTGCTCATTTTTTCACCGCCGACCAACAGCCAGCCGTGAGCATAAACACACTTAGGAAGATCTAGATTCGCAGCCAGCAACATGGCTGGCCAAATTACAGCATGGAAACGCAGAATATCTTTACCTACCAAATGAACATCGGCTGGCCAAGTACGCGAGAATTTCTTTCCGCCGGCCGAATCTGGTGCATCGCCTAGTCCCACCGCAGTTGCATAATTCAAAAGAGCATCAAACCACACGTAAACAACTTGGTTTTCATCCCAAGGAACTTGAATGCCCCAATCAAATGTCGATCGAGAAATCGACAAGTCCTGTAAGCCTGAACGTAAAAACGACATGACCTCGTTGTAGGCAGATTCGGGCCGGATTGCTTGCGGATTCGCTTCATAATGTGCAATCAATTTTTCATTGAATTTTGAAAGTGTGAAAAACCAATTAGTTTCACTAACCTGCTCAACTGGCTTGCCATGAATTGGACAAACTAGTTCACCAGTTTCACTTTCTTCTAAATCACCAGGAAGTTTGAATTCTTCACAGCCGACACAGTATGGGCCTTCATACGACCCCTCAACTATGTGTCCTGCAGCTTTAAGTTGGGTCAAGAAGCGCTGCACCCGCTCTATGTGACGTGATTCTGTTGTGCGGATGAAGTCGTCATTCTTCACATCGATTACGTCAAGGACAGGATGCCAAGCATTCGCTACTAGTTGATCGGCCCACTGTTGCGGCGGGACATTATTTGCCTCGGCAGTGCGCAGGACCTTTTGTCCATGCTCGTCAGTTCCAGTCAAAAACCAAACCGACTCTCCAGCTAACCGGTGCCAACGAGTTACAAAATCCGCTGCAACGGTTGTGTAAGCGTGTCCGATGTGAGGTGCATCATTTACGTAGTAAATAGGGGTAGTCAAATAAAATGCTTTACCCAATGCTTCTGACATACCCATTAGTCTAGAGCCGTTTTACTGGCAGCTTAATCGGTTGTTTTTTGATGTTGAATTACCGCTTCGTAGACATCTCTTTTGGGCACATTAAGTTCGGATGCGACATCAGCTACTGCATCGCGAATCGATACTCCTAATTGAGTCCGCTGACTAACGAGTTTGATCCAGTCAGCACTAGTAGTTTCAGCTAATTCAGGCGAGCCAGAAACTACCAAAGTAATTTCACCAAGAATCTCCCTCTGGCACCACTGCTTTAATTGAGCTAAGGTTCCTCGAACTACTTCTTCATAAGTTTTTGTCAGTTCGCGACAGATTACCCCCTGGCGGTCGGCGCCAAAGTGCACCGCCATTGCAGATATTGTTTCCGAGAGTCGATGTGGTGCTTCAAAGAACACCATGGTTCTGGTTTCATGTTTCAGATCTTGAAGGTCTCGATCCCGTGCACCAGCCTTACGGTTTAGAAAACCTTCGAAAGCAAACCGGTCTGTTGGCAATCCACTTACTGCTAAGGCGGCTAGTACAGCCGACGGGCCGGGTAGCACTTGTATTTGAATTCCTGCGTTAATTGCATGTTGCATGAGGCGAAAGCCTGGGTCGCTTACTGTTGGCATGCCCGCATCAGAAATAACAAGCACCGTTTGACCCTGTTTTACTGCTGCAACGAGCTCGGCTGATTTGGCTTCTTCTACAGCATCATAAAAAGAAACAATTTTTCCTGGTGCGCTGATCCGCAGGTCTCGCAATAAACGAACAGCACGTCGTGAATCTTCGGCAGCAACTATGTCTGCCGTTTGCAGGATTTCGACCAACCTTGAGGTGGCATCACCAGGATTACCAATTGGAGTGGCTGCCAGAAAAAGTGTTCCAGACACGATACCTTCGCTCCCTATTGCGCCATGTACCCTGTAACTTTATTGCTATGGCAACAAAGCGTAAATCACATCCCGCAGTAAACAATTCATCAAACAAGAAGCAGGGTCAAGCTAGCGCTGCTGCGCGTACTGCTAAGGCTACGCCATACTCTTTGGAACGATCAGGAGAATTGGTTGGTGGCTGGCTAGGTTGGCTAGGTCCGATCCTTGCCACAATTCTGGCGGCGGCCCTTCGAATTCCAAGATTAGGTATTCCCAAATCTTTAGTATTCGATGAAACTTATTACGCTAAAGATTCTTTGTCCTTGCTCTACTACGGCTACGAACGAGCAACAATTCCCTCTCCAGAGCCCGTCATTATGCAAAACGCAGGCAAGGGACCAGTAAACATATTTATTGACGATCCAGCGTTTGTGGTCCATCCGCCAGTTGGCAAGTGGCTAATTGCGCTCGGTGAACATCTGTTTGGCATGACCCCTTTTGGCTGGCGAATTATGGTTGCAGTTCTGGCAATTGCAACCGTACTTGTCACTGCTCGGGTTACCAGGCGTCTGCTTAATTCAAACGTTGCCGGAACTTTGGCCGGTCTCTTCTTGGCATTAGACGGCTTACACATTGCTATGAGTCGTACGGCACTGCTCGACACCATTCTTACATTTTTTGTTGTTTGTGCCTTTGGCTTTTTGATCGTTGATCGTGAATTGCGAGATCGTGGATCTGAAAATATGAGGCAGGCATACTATGCGCGTGGTGGATTTGCCTTGATGCTGGGCTTGTCATGTGCAACAAAATGGAGTGGTTTGTATTTCACTGCTGCTTTTCTACTGCTGATGGTTAGTTGGGACATAGCTCGGCGAGACGAATATAGATTTAAGGACCGAATTCGTGGGTGGGCAAAAAGTGATTTGCTGGGAACGGCCCTAATTCCCGTAAGTGTCGTAGTCATCTACATCTTTAGTTGGATTGGCTGGTTCCGGTCAGATAATGCGTGGGACAGGAATTGGGCTACTCAGGAAAGCTCATTTAAATTCATTCCGAGTGCGTTGCGCAGTCTCTGGCACTACCACGATGAAATGCTGAATTTTCATACTGGTCTGCGACAAGCCCATAACTATCGGGCGAATCCTTGGGGTTGGCCAATCTTGGCTAGACCAACAAGTTTCTTTTATGAGAGTAAACCTACATGCGGCGCAACATCCTGTTCCCAAGAAGTTATTCCGCTGGGAAATCAACTGATTTGGTGGGGTGGCGCAATTGCCCTAATTGCAATTATTGTGTTTGCCATTCGTCGGCAACATCGAGGTGCTTTGCCAATCTTGATTGGATTCGCCGCTGGGTGGGTGCCCTGGCTGCCATTTGCCTACCGAACAACTTTCCAGTTCTATTCCGTGGTCTACCTACCATTTACCATCATGGCTTTAGTCCTATGTTTGCAATTGCTTGATCGAAGATTTGGATATGTTCGGATCACAAGAGCCAGAGGTTTTATGCATTTTAAAGATCAGACTCAGGACGGCTGGGGTGGATTTGCCATCGCATCCTTATTAATAGTTGGCATTTTGACCTACTATTTCTGGCCACTATTTGTCGCTCAATCAATTCCATACAGTGAATGGATTAGCAAGATGTGGTTTAAAGGTTGGATCTAAGATTGCGGCTGAAATTTTCGCAGTCTTAAACTGTTCGAAACAACAAAAACGCTTGAAAATGCCATGGCAGCAGCGGCAAGCATCGGATTCAAGTAGCCAGACATCGCGAGCGGGATTGCCGCGATATTGTATGCAAAAGCCCATGCCAAATTTGATTTGATTGTTCGCATTGTTGCTCGCGCAAGTTTTATTGCGTCAAGAGCTGCTTGCATATTTGACCGCAGCAGAACCACATCGGCTGCGCTCGCAGCCACTTCAGTACCGTCACCCATGGCAATACTTAGATGAGCTGCCGCTAGCGCTGCGGCATCGTTTACTCCATCACCTACCATTGCAACGATTTCGCCGGCATCGGTAGCACTTTTTATGTAATTAAGTTTTTCATTTGGTTGCACTTGTGCATGAAATTCAGGAATTCCTAGATCACTAGCTACTCGCGATACCCGGTCTACACTGTCACCTGAAATCACCACGGGAGTTATATTCAGGTTTCGAAGTGCACTGATTGCAGCCTGTGACTCTGGTGCAATTAGTTCAGACAAGCCAATAATTCCGATTGCTACCGCATCTTGGTACACAACAACACTGTTTAATAATTGCGCGGAATATTCCTGTGCTTCATGTGCCAACAGACCTTCTGGAAGGCCCAGCCAGTCAACCGAGCCGATTGCACAAGGGACTCCAAAAACTTCGCCCTGCACTCCCTTTCCGGCAAAAGTTCGCACATTTTTAGCAACGGGAATATCGCCCCCGAAACTCAGTGCGGTTTCACATAAACTCTGGGCCACCGGATGAAGCGCATTTTGCTCAAGTGAGCCAACAATCTGCCAGAACAGTAATTCGTCTGTAGTCGTCTTCCATCGATTGGAACTAAGACGGCCAAGCGTTAACGTTCCAGTTTTATCCAAAAAAATCTCGGTGATCTTTTCGCTAGTCTCGAGCGCTCGAGGGCCGCGGAATAAAATTCCAAGTTGGGCAGCACGTCCCGTACCAACAAGGATCGCAGTTGGTGTAGCCAATCCAAGAGCGCAGGGACAGGCTATTACCAGAACACTAATTCCGACCGCTATTGACTTGCTCAAGTCATGATTTAGAACCTGCCAAAAGAGTGTGGCAAGAAGGGCAAGTGCAAATACGACTGGGATAAAAATTGCTGACACTTTATCAACTAACTTTGTTACCTGTGCTTTGCCGGTTTGAGCCTGGTGCACGAGTCTAGAAATTGCAGAGAGAACCGTATCTTGACCGGTCGCGCTCACCCTGATGAAAAGTGCGCCATCGACCAGCGCAGTTCCACCTATTACTGAATCACCTGATTGCACAGATATTGGTTGAACTTCACCAGTGATTAGCGAAGAATCCACATGTCCTGTGCCGGATTCAACCTGTGCATCAACAGGTATCTGTGCACCTGCAGGAACGAAGACTAAGTCGCCCACAACCACTTCGGCAAGTGGCTTAACGACATTAAATGGACCCTGAACGACAGTTGCGGTTGTTGGATTCAATGCAGCTAATTGTGTTAAGGCTGCAGTAGATTTGGCGCGCGCCGACAATTCTAAAACTTTCCCAAGCAGCACTAGTGTCGTTATGGAGCAAGCGACCTCAAAATAGGTGCCATTTGGATCATTTGAAAAGAGCATCTGCAAAATCGATTTCGAAGTATGCATCTTTCGGTCGTATGTCAACAAATTGTAAGTTGACCAACCGAATGAAACTAAAATGCCAAGACTTACTAGGGAATCCATTGTGACTGCTCTGTGCTTAGCATTCAATATTGCAGCGCGATGTAATGGCCAAGCAGCCCAAGTTACTGCCGGCAGGGCAAGAATGGCGGTTGCTATTGGCCAATTGTGAAATTGAAGGTTCGGAATCATCGATACCAACATGATGGGAACTGCAATTGAAGCGCTTACCCAAAACCTGAAACGGAAATCACTGAACTCAAATAGTTCTGCTGCTTTACCAGAAAGCGATACCGAATAACCGGTTCCTTCTACCGCAGCCACCAACTGGTCGTTAGTCACTGAGCTTGGAACTTGCGCTGTTGCTTCCCCTGTTGCGTAGTTGACTGCAGCCTGCACGCCAGGAAGTTCAGTTAAAGCCCGCTCTACTCGACTGGCACAGGATGCACAAGTCATGCCCCCAATTCCGAGCTCCACAGTGCGACTACTCATAACTAAATCATCCCTTGGAATCTTGGTTAACGTGCTGGTTTAAGCATCTACTGACTTGGGACAAGAGTTCAAACACTTTTATTCCCTAGCACAAACGTGCTAGCGGATTTACCTTATTCGTTAACTGCTCGAGTTTGATCTTGAGGAGTTTCACCGGGTCTAACAGATAGTGCAGCCCGTCTAGCTTTCTCCATCGAAAGAGCCCTAGCTTCTTCAAGGCGCTTTTGCGCTTCTTTAATTCGCTCGGCATGTTGTTGACGCAAGCGAGTAGCGTGCTCCACCATGTCTTGACCTGTCCATGGCTTTTGCGAATCAAGTGCGCGAGGAACGGAAGTCGCACGTTCTGCTCGAACATAGGATGGCATTGGCGGTTCCACTGGTTGCCAAGTGGCACTCTGCTCGGTAACTGCATTGGGCTCTTCCAACTTCAGAGCGAGTGTTTCCTGATTCTGTCGGATTGCGCTGATTGGGGCAACCATGGTTGGAACGGGGACATCAGAAATTGCGGCGATTTTGTGGCCATTCTTAATGGCTGCGAATACGAAAAGGAGTAGAAAAGCAACCGGCACAGATGACCAAAGTAGCGAAAATATTCCAGAAAGCCCGGCCAATAGGCTCAAAATGGTTACAGTTAGCAAGCACATTAATACTCTGCGCCTTCGGATAAATGCCTGCTGCCGAGCGGTAGGAGCAACTCTTTGCTGCCAGCGCAATCCGGTTAGTTGCCGCTTAATTCCGACTGATTTCTGCAATTGAGCTTGATCGTGTTTTTTCAAGAAAATTGGAAATAACACTGCGGCCCACATTACGATCACAATCACATAAAGCAAGCCCGTCATGACTCAATACCGTACGCGGAAAAGTATTGAATCTTTGGGATTTATGTTGTGTGTCGCTCAAATTCAAATCAGATTGATTTGACGAAGCAAGGCGTCGGAAATTTCATCCTGAAACATTACGTAGACATTATGGTCGCGCCAAGCGCCATCAATATGAATGAAGGACTTACGAATTCCCTCTAGTTGAAACCCGAGTTTTTGCACAAGGCGATTACTGGGTGCATTCTCGGGACGAATTGCAATCTCGATTCGATGAATCGATCGCTCTGTGAATAGGTAGTGAGAAACCAGGGCGACTGCAGTTGTCATCAGGCCACGGTTAGCGACTCTTTCGTCAATCCAATATCCGATGTGACAGGACCAGAGTGAGCCTTGAGATATTGACGAAACATTTATCTGCCCGACGAATTCGCCCTGATAAATGAGGACAAATGGCAATCCTTGGCCTGCCTTAGCACCTCGTAATTGACTACGAGTGCTTTGCGAAAAGGAGGGGGCTTGCTCAAGTTCAGGGTAGGGCGAAGTGGCTTCCCAACGGCGCAGCCAATCTTGATTTCGGGACCGGACCAAGCGCCATGCGCGATAATCTCTCAATCGAAGTGGGCGCAAAATCAGGTCTTCATGTCGTAGTCGAACTGGCCAGGCAGTGGTCATTGATTGGCCTGTGGGTCAAGGAGCATTACTGCAACTTTTTCACCAGCACCTACTTGCTCAATTCCACTCGGAACAATGATTAGCGCATCAGCAGTTCCCAATCCAGCAAGCGGATGTGATTCGTCTGCCTCTAGCGATCGAACTTTAGCCGTTCCGCCAGAAGTGACGACCTGAGCGCGGATGTAGTGCGTATCTGCAAGACTGCTGCGGATTTCCGTTTCTAAAGTTGCTTCAATAACGCGGTGGTGAAGAGAAGTTTGCCCCATCATGGCTCGAATCAATGGGCGGACAAAGACATCAAAAGATAGCAAGGCCCCTACGGGGTTTCCGGGCAGTACGAAGACTGGTGTTGCGTCAGGCCCAATGCTCCCGAATCCCTGAGCGCCCCCTGGTTGCATTGAGACTTTAACGAACTCCATCCGACCGATGCTATTAAGTACTGATGTGAGTAGCTCATAGTCGTCGGCCGACATACCGCAGGCCGTGAGTATGACGTCAGCCCGAACCAATTGGTCTTCTAACGCACTTCGCAAAATTTCCTCGTTACTTGGCAAGGGTCCGACTTTAAAAGTCATAGCGCCAGATGCAGTGGCTGCACTCGTGAGAGCAACTCCATTTATGTCTGGAGTTCGCCCATCCTGCGAACCGGGGTCACTTAGATCAGCACCTACCGTCAATACAACTACTCGAGGCATTGGATGGACCAATACTCTTCCAAGTCCCGCTGCGGCTAGCAGAGCAACATGTCTGGGGGCAATTTGAGTTCCTTTATTGAGTAGCTTGTACTCAGACTCTTCATCTGCAATTGCCACATCTTGGGCGAGCACCAAACCAACGCTACCGAGCAGACCAACTTCTAGTGGCTCTAGAGCGCTGACCCCAGAAAGAACCGTTTCCAGATGTTCCGGCGCTGAACGCATCAGATTTCGCCAGCTAGATGATCTTTAATCCAATTTCGCAGTTCTGGTCCAAAATCATCCCGCTCAAGGGCTAAGGAAAAAATGCTCTTCAAATACGAAAGTTTGTCCCCAGTGTCATAGCGGCGCCCGCGGAATACAACACCGTGTACCCCGCCACCAGAATCTATTGGCTGATCAATGAGTTGAGCCAAGGCGTCTGTTAGTTGAATTTCGCCACCTGCTCCAGCAGCTAATGTGTCAAGTATTGGGAAAACAGCTGGTTGCAAAATGTACCTGCCAATAACCGCATAATTACTTGGCGCTTGACCAGGCTTTGGCTTTTCAACTAATCCAGTAACCCTGACTACATCCGGCACTTCAGTTTCAACAACTGCAGCGCAGCCATAAAGGTGAATATCCGATGGATTTACTTCCATCAAGCAGAGCACACTTCCACCAAACTGTTCCAATACTTCCAACATCTTCGGCAAGATTGGATCTCGCGCGTCAATTAAATCATCACCTAGCATCACCGCAAATGGTTCGTTGCCGATATGCCCTTTAGCCACATTTACTGCGTGGCCAAGTCCGAGTGGTTCACCTTGACGCACATAATGGATTGCTGCCATTTCTGCTAATTCGGCGATTCGCCGATTCATTTCAGTCGTACCTCGCTCAGCTAATTTCTGCTCAAGATACGGTGCGCGATCAAAATGGTCTTCAAGTGAGGTTTTGTTACGACCCGTGATAAAAAGTAGGTCAGATAATCCTGCGGCCACCGCTTCTTCAACTACATATTGAATTGCCGGCTTATCTACAACTGGCAACATTTCTTTCGGTGTTGCTTTGGTTGCAGGTAGAAATCTTGTCCCTAATCCAGCTACTGGCATAACTGCCTTGGTAACCAAATTTATTTTTGTCATACCCTGACTTTATTCCATCTATTGGCAGCGGTGTTGATTGCTCGCTAAAACGCGTAACAACCTACAGTAGAAGTGTGGTAACAGAAGAGAAACGGCAACTGCGGTCTCAGGTGGATCAACTTAGAACTAAACGCTCTGCGGCAGAATTGATTCAAGCGGACCAGAAGTTCGCCCAAATTGACTGGGATTCACTTCTTCCAGGAACAGCCGTTGGCTGCTACTTATCCATGACTAATGAGCCACCCACTGGTGGCCTAATCGACGCCATTTCAGCAAATGGGAAAACGGTCTACGTTCCTAAATTGACAGCGGATTCGAAATTGCGATGGGGACTGAATAAGCCACCAATGATTAAAAATAAGTTTGGGGTCTTAGAGCCAGAGCATGCGCTATGCGAAACCGAATCATTAACGGCGATAATTATTCCCGCGCTATGCGTAGACCGGGACGGAAACCGACTCGGCCGAGGGGCAGGCTATTTTGACCGCACGTTAGCAGCTGTTGAGCAATATGCCCTCGGCGGGCCCAAGCGCGTAGCTCTAGTTTTCGACGAAGAAGTTCTGGATGCAATTCCGCATGATGCCCTTGATCAATCCGTTGACTTAATAGTTACCCCAAAGCGAATCTTCGAAGTTGAAACTCGACATAGTTAGCAGCGGATCCGTTGGCCTAGAAGCTGTGGAAATCTAATTAGCCAATAGTCGAAAAGCGTTTATCGTGTACCAATGAATTTACCGAATTTTCCACCGATCGTAATTTTGTATCGCCGTTGGCTTGCGGCCATCTTGATAAGTGTGTCAATACTTGTAATGCTCAAGTTAATTGTCTTTAATGCCAGTGAGCGCCTTGTTGTAATTAATAAGAAAATTGCCGCTGGCGAAATGATTTCAGCAGCAGATGTCGAATCAATCCGTGTCAATTACATCTGGCCCGGCGCAGTTACCGAAAGCACTCAGATCATTGGTAAATGGACAGTAACTAATCTTGATGCTGGCCAACCTTTAAATCTTTCGTTGCTAAGTGCTCGTCAAACTTTTGACCCGAAGTTTCCAAACGCAGTCAAAGTAACATTGCCTGCCAATTCAACAGGGGTAGAACTTGAATGTGGGTCACGCGTCGATGTGTATGTGAAGGTAAATGCATCTTTGGCTAAAAAAGTTCTTTCGAGAGCGCTGGTTCTATCAGGTGGGCCAGCTAACTTGGCTGGCCTAGGAAAGCCTGCTCGTGGCATTGCGCTTGCTGTTCGCCCAAATCAAATAGCAAGTTTGGCAAACTTTGGCCAGGCCGCTACCTTCACCTTCGTAACTTTGCCATTGTAACTAAGAGTGATGTGGCGGAACTTCCTCAAGAAGTTCACTATCTCGCGAAATAGTTGGTGTCAGGTCATCACTTGTTTGCTCTGGTGTCAGCGCCAAATCGGCTAACACCTTGCGCAATTTAGTTTTGTCCGTGGATGCATCGATCTCATATTCCGAGAATTCTGATTGGGCTGATTCATTGGCACTCACTCCTATATGCTGTAACACTTACAGGAAATAAGCCAACCGGGAGTCGACATGCCATACATTGGTGCCGATACTTGGCTAGTCGCCCAAGATCATCACCGCGAAGTTGTTGCCCAGTGGACCTTCCCGAGACTAAACCGTCGCTCACTTGGACAGAAGCATCCGGTCGATGACTTCATGTTCGAGTACTACCCCATAAGTGTCAATAAACTTTCGCTTTGGCATCCTGGCACGGAATTCCAGCTTGAGGTGCGCGACGATTGCACAAATTCATTTGATTTAACTGTTTACGAAGTTACTGATGTTGTGCAGGTTAGGGCGCAGTGGCTGCTCGAAAAGGCGGAGGCAATTTCCAAAGATATTGACCTTCTGAAGAGCACACTTAAGCGAAGTGCTCGAACTGGATGTTTTGGTTTACACGAATGGGCGATGGTTCTTGGTCAAACCGAATACCGACACAATGATTGGAATTTGCGGATTAGTCAGGCACAAGTGGCAAAAACGATTGATGAGATTGGCCTTCGATGCACGCATTTTGATGCCTTCCGATTCTTTACCGAACAGGCTCGACCTATGAACCCACTTCAATTAACTCGCGCTGATCAAAACACTGTAGAGCAGCCAGGTTGCCTCCATGCAAATATGGACCTTTACAAAATCTCTATGCGCTGGGCTCCGGTAGTAGGTTCCAGTCTTGTTCGGCAGTGTTTTCGCCTAGCTAGAGAGATCCGCACTCTAGATATGCGAGGTGCTCCGTACGACTTAGCGGACTTAGGCGTTGCGCCGATAAAAATCGAGACCGCTGCTGGTCGGAAAGAGTTCACAAAAATGCAAAAGGCTTTTAGTGATCGTGCTCAAGTTTTGCGCTCAAAGATTCTGAGCAAACTGGAACAACAAAAATTTGCATCTGTCACGCAACTCTAGATTTGGGACTGATTCGCTAGACTTCACATCATGAGTGATGAACCAACTGGAAATGAGTCACGGCGTGGTCGTAGAAGCGCAAACCAATCTGTAACTCCGGTACTTGATAAATCCGAGCAGCCAATGGGGGTACTTTCGCACCGTGATCGCAGACTAATCGTAATCACAATTGCCTCAACTATTGCTGCCGGAATATTGCATAGTTCTGGTGGGAATCAGATTTTATCCTTTGTTGTTGCTGCCATTGCACTGGCCATGATGGCTAGTTTGGTTGGTCGAAGTGTAGAAGCACTTGGGGATCGGTTGGGACCAGGACCAACTGGTCTCTTGCAATCTTTTCTCGGGAATGTCCCTGAACTATTCGTAGTCCTATTCAGCCTTAAGGCAGGTTTGTACACGGTTGCCCAAGCCACCATTGTTGGATCAATATTGGCAAATGTGCTGCTTATCCTCGGCGCTGCATTTTTCGTCGGTGGGCTGAAGAATGGCCGACAATTTTTCAGTCAGACCGCAAGTAGGCAGTTAGCGATTTTGCTGATGCTCAGCGTCTTTGCTCTGGCGATTCCGACTCTGACACATGCACTTGATACGCCTGCGGCTAACCACGAACGTGGAATTACTATTGGCGTCTCAATTTTGCTCTTAATTTTATTTGCCAGCTCGCTGCCGGATACCTTGCGCAAAGATAATCCCGACAATGTAGTTTCAGGATCTGATGCCGCACTCGCTGCCAAAAGTGAGGCGCATGTACATGGCCAGTGGCCACTTGGTTTAGCAATCGGGATGCTGGCTTTAACCGGCATTGGCGCCGCATTTGTTTCTGAATGGTTTGTCTCTGCCTTAAGTCCCGCAATTACTGCGCTAAACATTAGCGAGGCTTTTGCTGGCCTAATCATTGTTGCTATCGCAGGTAACGCTGTTGAAAATGTCGTTGGTATCCGTCTTGCCGCTAAAGGTCAGGCAGACTACGCGCTGCAGGTAATCCTGCAATCACCAGTTCAAGTTGCGATGACTGTCGCGCCAATTGTTGCATTGGCCGCACCATTGGTTGGCGCTGGAGCGTTTACTTTGGTCCTAAGTCCACTATTGCTTGCGGTGCTCTTCATGGCTACGTTAACCACAACTATCATCGTGGTTGACGGTGATTACACCTGGTTTGAGGGTATCGCTCTATTAGTTTTGTATTTTGCAATTGCGCTTGCATTTTGGTGGGGCTAACCGACTATGTCGGTAATCATTGCTGATCCTGAAGCGGCAGTAACACTACTTGCTGGCGGAAATTTATGCGCAATTCCCACCGAAACTGTTTACGGATTAGCGGCAGATGCCAGCAATAGTAAAGCTGTCGCCCGCATATTTGCCGCCAAGAGAAGGCCACTTAATCATCCGCTGATTGTGCATGTTGCAGATCTACCTGCTGCACTTAAGTGGGTTCAATCATTGCCCGACTGGGCAGAGAAGTTAGCTCAGACTTGCTGGCCAGGACCATTAACTCTGGTTGCTAATCGCAGTGAGTTAGCCTCGGACCAGATAACGGGGGGACAAGACACAGTTGCTGTTCGGGTGCCGAACCATCCACTAACACTTGACTTGTTGAGAAAACTTCGCGAAAGAGGGATTTTGGGATTGGTCGCACCAAGTGCAAACCTGTTCGGACAGGTCTCCCCCACTAATGCCCAACACGTTGTTTCTGACTTAGGTAGCTACCTTGCAGAAAATGGCGATGCGGTTTTAGATGGCGGGTCATGTTCTGTAGGCATTGAATCGACCATTGTTTTGGCAACGGGCGAGCAGCCTGTCATCTTGCGACCTGGCGCAATTACCGGTGAAATTATTGAAACACTAACCGGTAAAAATGTAGTACTCGAACCTGGAAATACTCCCCGAGTCTCTGGAGCATTAGATTCCCATTATGCTCCATCGGCCGAGGTAAAGATTGTGGCAAGTTCGCATGCAGATAACTACCTGCCAAAATCTGGGTTTATTGCACTAGCACAGATTCCCACTCCAGAAGGTTTAGTGCGCTTGGCAAGCCCAGAAACTGCAAGCGATTTTGCATCTTGTTTATATCAATCTATGCGTTATGGCGATGAACTCAAATTAGTTAACATCTATTTGGTGCTGCCTGATGCAACGGGAATTGGTGAGGCGATAAAGGATCGAGCCAGTAAGGCTGCCCAGCCAAAAGTTCTGGGGAACTCATGAGCCCGATAGGCCAAGTGCTAATTGGCTTAGTCATGGCAGTTGGACTCATCGGCACCATAATTCCTGTTTTTCCTGGCATAACACTTATCTGGGTTGCTGGGCTAACCTGGACAATTTTGGATGGGCCTGACCGCGTCCACTGGGCATTGTTTACCGGGATGACTGTGTTTTTTATCCTCGGTATTGGAATTTCTATTTACCTGCCCACAAAAAATACGACGGGTGCGCAGAATCCGAAGTGGACTTTTTCACTGGCATCAATTTTCGCTATCGCGGGCTTCTTTCTAGTGCCCGTAGTTGGACTGCCACTTGGCTTTGTAATTGGTGTGTTTCTGCGCCACTTAATTGATAGTAAAGAGTTTCATCGGGCGCTACGTGTGACGGGCAAAACCTTAAAATCTTTAGGGTTGGCAGCTCTAGTGCAATGCCTGTTCGGTCTAGCTATGTGTATTACCTGGGCCCTTGGCCTTTTGATTGTCAAATAATTAACTTCGTTTTGCCACAGATTGAACCGCCGCTGCAACAGCCGGCGCTACATTTGAATCGAAAACACTAGGAACGATAAAACTACTATTTAGTTGTGCATCTGTTACACAACTCGCAATTGCCTTTGCTGCCGCAACCAAAATCTCTTCTGTAATCTGACTAGCACCAGAATCAAGAAGTCCTCTAAAAATGCCTGGGAAAGCTAACACATTATTTATCTGATTCGGGTAATCACTTCGACCAGTTGCCACAATTGCCGCGTGCTTACTAGCCAGGATTGGGTCTATTTCAGGATCAGGATTCGAAAGCGCAAAAACAATCGACTTATCGGCCATTGTACTTATGTCTTGCTCGGTCAATAAGTTTGGCGCACTTACGCCAATAAAGACATCGGCACCAACTAGGCCATCCGCCAAACTTCCTGAAATGCCTGATTCATTTGTGTTCTCAAGCATCCATTTACTAGTTCGTTCGCTGTCTGGCCGGCCCAAGTAAATAGCACCCTTGCTGTCATAAGCCACAATATTGCGAGCGCCACTGGCAACTAGCAACTGTGCAATTGCGGTACCAGCAGCACCTGCACCAGAAATAACGATGCGCAGGTCAGAAATGGACTTCTCTACTAACTTCAACGCATTCGTAAGTGCAGCCAGTACAACAATTGATGTGCCATGTTGATCGTCATGGAAAACAGGAATATCTAGAAGTTCGCGCAATCTCTGTTCAATTTCAAAACATCTTGGCGCAGAAATGTCTTCCAAATTAATCCCCCCATACGCAGGCGCGATAATTTGGACGGTTCGAACAATTTCATCAACATCTTGGGTGTCCAGACAAACTGGCCAAGCATCAATATTGGCGAAACGCTTAAAAAGCGCGGCTTTACCTTCCATTACGGGCATCGCAGCTAATGCGCCTATATTGCCAAGACCTAAGACTGCCGATCCATCGGTAACTACGGCAACCGTATTGCGCTTGATGGTCAGGCGACGGGCATCAGTTGGATCCTCAGCGATTGCCAAACAAACCCGAGCAACACCCGGAGTGTAAGCCCGGGATAGGTCATCACGAGTCTTAAGCGGCACTTTGGGGCGCACCTCGAGTTTGCCGCCGAGATGAAGTAAGAAAGTTCGATCGCTTACTTTACGCACCTGCGCATCTGGCAATAGCGAAATAGCTTGAGTGACCGCCTTTGCGTGCTCAGAGTCTCGAGTATTGCAAGTCACATCGACTGTTAGCACTTGATGATTAGAGTCAACAACATCTAAGGCAGTCAACGCAGCACCTTCACTGATAATTGCTTGAGTCAATCCTGAAGTTGCAGATGCATCTGGCAACAAATCGACACGCACAGTAATTGCATAGCCAGGACTGGTATTGACCATTACCGCCTCCAAGAGCGAAAGTCAGCCTAGATGAGCCGCATTAATTACTGTACTCGCAGAGCTTCGGAAAAATTGTCAAAGTAAATACAATCAGAGTGCTTTGGCATAGCTTGATCGGCAATCTCTAGACCGAAGCACCTATTTTTTCTTGAGTTTGGGTACTTATCGCGCATTTCTGCTGACACCCCAGTTTTGCCAATATCACTCGAGAGCGCCAGATCAATGTAGTCAGGAATCCAAATTGTGAGAATAGAAAAATACGCTCAACTAATCCCATAATTGGGGTCGATACCAACCAGTTAAACCAAAAACAGATACCCAACAGCGCCATCGGAATTACGCTCTTTAAAGTTTGTCGGATTGTCAGTGCCCACAAATGTGAGTCGCGTCCAAAATGTGCCGCTGCTGGCCAAAGACACATTGCAATCAGGAATACTGCCGCAAAAAATGTGTGTGGAGCGGAATTGGCATTAATTCCCGGTACTGGAAAGAGCGCCACACCAAGCATGCCGATACCCGCAATAGCCAAAAAGATACGGCCAGTGAATCCGCAATGATTCAAAGTGACCGCTATTGAGATAAGGCCAAGCGCACCTAATATTGTGATGGCCGTCATTGATTCTCGATTGGGAACACTAAGGGCGGATAATGAACTAACCGTTTCACTTACTGCTGAGTACCTGACCATCTGCGCTTGATGCCACAGTGTGCCCAAGATCAAAATTCCAGCGCTAACACCACTGAGCCAAACGGCCAATCTGTGGCAATTTGCACTGATTTGATTTTTGATATCGACCCCTACAGTAAACCGTATTTACTTAATAACTGTACTCTGCTTTGTCGACATAAGCAGTTTGCCGAGGTAGCCCAAAAAGTAGGCCCCGACGGGCTCGAACCGTCGACCCACGGATTAAAAGTCCGTTGCTCTACCAACTGAGCTAGAGGCCCACTGCCATTGCTGGCATCCCCTTACTTTAGCCGATGTGAATACCAGAAGCGATTTCGCCCGTTGGGTTTGGGAATGTGAATTGTGGAAATAAGGTTAAGAATAGAAGTAAAGCTACTTGAGAGAGGCCACCGTGTATCCACCTGGCGACTTGTACACACTTGTAGTTCCACCTGCTCACGAGTTTGATGATGGTGTTGCTTCGGGAATTGTTTTAGTCCACGGACTTACTGGTTTTATGGATGCCGGTTCCGGTGGCCGGCTGGCGATTAAACACATTCTAGAAAACCTTGAGAACCGACCAGTTGCCTATTTCCACATTGATGGCCTTTACGACTATCGGGCTC
This sequence comes from Actinomycetota bacterium, assembly GCA_009923495.1. Classification (NCBI taxonomy): domain Bacteria; kingdom Bacillati; phylum Actinomycetota; species Actinomycetota bacterium. The sequence goes on along the minus strand of RFTJ01000011.1, from coordinate 870 downwards.
GCCGGCCTCGCACACTTTTCGACTCAGACCACTACGAGTCAATGGATCTCCCGCACTTGACTCTAAGTGAAGTAACCGATGCTGAGGGGCAAAAGTTTTTACTGCTGCACGGCGTTGAACCAGATTTAGGTTGGCAGAGTGTCGTGCGAAGTATTATCGAACTAATCCGAAAATACGGAGTTCGATTGACTGTCGGAATACATGCCATCCCTTGGCCAGCTCCACACACCCGGCCAGTTGAAATTACAGCTCATTCAAGTGATCCTGAATTACTTGGGCTTCATCAGCCTTGGGTTGGCCAAGTCGAAATCCCAGGGAGTATGTCGGGTCTGATTGAATTGAACTTGGGTCAACAAAAGCTACCTGCGGTTGGTTATGCCGCCCATGTGCCGCACTACCTAGCAAATAGCGATTATCCGAAAGCCGCGATTGCGCTAATCGATCAAATTGCCCTGAATACAGGACTTGTCATTCCTCGTGATGACTTACGACAGTCAGCCATAGAGATTGATGAACAAATCAATCAGCAGGTATCCGCAGTTGCTGAAAACCGAGAAGTCGTAGAATCGCTTGAACAGCAGCATGACGATGTAATGCAGAGCAGGCGTGAACTGACAGCTACACCAGAGGGAAACTTAATAAGTGGTGACGAATTAGCTGCGGCGCTTGAGCAATACTTGGCCGATCTTGACGAAAAAAAGTCTGAAGATTAATCAACCCACGCGGTTACTATCGAGCCATCTGCCACATCTTCACCAGGAAAAATTCGGGCGCCTGACTCAAGTGAGCAGCTAGAGCCTACAGTTACCGTCTCGGCTAAAACTGAATCAGTGACTGTGGAACTTTCGCCCACAACTGCACCGGAGCCAA
>RFTJ01000010.1 GCA_009923495.1 Actinomycetota bacterium | reverse complement strand
TACCTGACCATTATCACCGAGCACGCCTACCGTGCCCGACGCATCAATTGGGGCCGGTACTCTGACTCCATGCAGGGCGCGCTCGGTTTGCTCTTCATCAATTTGCACACACTTGAAGGTTGAGCGGATCGTACTAGTTAGATCCAGAACTTCTGGCGCTAAAGCGAGTTGCTCGAGTGAGCTCATGGCCGTAAATGGTCCGCTTCGGGTTCGGCGAAGTGAGATTAAATGACCGCCAACGCCCAGGGCATTACCTAAATCACGAGCTATCGCTCGAATATAAGTTCCAGCACTGCAGACTACTCGAACTTCAATGTCGATGACATCCAACTCGGGGTTATCGGTGGTTGAAAGTGTCACGCAGTCGTGGAGAGTAACCTCTCTTAGCGGAAGTTCTACTTCTTCGCCAGCACGAACCCGAGCGTACGCTCGCTTGCCATCGACTTGGATAGCACTAACTGAGCTTGGTCGTTGCATGATGTGGCCACGAAAATCGCGCAGGTTTTCGATAATTTGTGCTTGAGTCAGGCCTCTGGTACTCGATTTCGTGACCACTTCACCCTGAGCATCATCGGTTGTCGTTGAAATACCTAGCCGAATAGTGCCTACATATTCTTTTTCGGACTGACTTAGATAGCCAAGTAATCTGGTAGCTTTGCCGACGCCGATAATAAGCATTCCAGTTGCCATTGGATCTAAGGTGCCAGCGTGGCCCACTTTTTTAGTGTTAAAAATCTTGCGCAATTTGCGCACCACATCATGTGAAGTTGGACCTTGTGGTTTGTCGACTAATACGATGCCGTCCACCAGTACCTAAACCTTTGCTAGCGCTTCTTTAAGGTCCAGAATCATCTGTTCCAGATTGTCCGATCCGGTGTATCCAGCGGCGTAACTGTGTCCACCGCCACCTAAGGCAGTACCTACTGCACCGACATCAACTGTTGTTTTGCTGCGCAGTGAACCTTTCCAGAGGCCGTCATCTCCTTGCTTAAAAATTGCTGATACTTCGGCTTCTGAGGTGCGGCGCAAAGTATCAATAACTCGCTCCATTGCTAATTCGGGCAAACCACGACGCTCATTTACAGAGATTGAGGTGTAGACAAGTCCACGGCCATTTGCCGCATCAGGCAATAACTGCGCCCGCTTCAAGGCATCCGCCAACATCTGAATTGCCTCAAATGATTCATTATCAAATAGCTCGATTGCCAACTTTGCATGATCGATTCCAGTCGCAAAAAGTCGGGCCGCAATCTGCATTGTGTAAGCAGTAGTTGAGTTGTACCGGAATGAGCCTGTGTCAGTTGCTAGCCCGGCATAGATAGCCGATGCAATATCGGCATTTAGTTCAACCTTAAGCAAATCAATCAATTCCAAAGCGAGCTCAGCGGTAGCCGCAGCGTCTGGATCAACCAAATGAAGTTTGCCGAAGCCAGTAAATGATGGATGATGGTCAATCGCAATGGAATTTTCTGCGCAAGCTAACGTTTCCTCGAGTACTCCAAGTCGTTCATGTGAAGATGTGTCGCACGAAATAACTAGATCCGCTGGCTCCAAATTTTCAGGAGCGACTACTAGGTGTTTTCCTGGCAAAACCTGCAACGACTCCGGAACAGCAAAGCCAGGCTCACCAACTGAAACCTGAACTTTCTTGTTTAGGCTTTCTAGTGCCAAGCCGATTGCCAGCGCTGAACCAAGTGCGTCTGGGTCTGGGCAGACATGTGCAATTAACAGAACAGATTGTGCCTGCTCAATTAGTTCTACTGCCCCAGTCCAGTCTTGGTCGAATTCAATCATCACAAATCGTTATCCATCACATCGCCAGAGGCGCGATAAGGATCTGCGTCCCCCGCATAAGTGGCTTTTGCGGCTTGGGCATTGACCTCTTGATCTGCCTTCTTAGCTTCCCGCAGTAAGTCATCTATGGCTCGCACGGTTTCGGGTAACGCGTCACGAATAAATTCGATAGTTGGCGTGAATTTGATGCCGGTACGCTTACCAATCTCGCTTCGCACTAAGCCCTTTGCCGACTCAAGTGCCGCAGCAGTTCCAATTGCCTCTTCCTCAGTTCCGTAAACCGTGTAAAAAATTGTGGCATCGCGTAAATCAGGAGTTAACCGAGCTGCAGTAACCGTAACGAAACCTAAACGCGGGTCTTTGACCTTAAGTTCTAAGGTCTCGGCAGCAATCTCTTGGATGCGCTCGCCCAAGCGGCGAGCTCTGGCGACATCAACCATGGCTAATCTCCTTTCCTACTCGATACGAACCCGAACTAGTCGAGTTTCTTTTCGCGCAATTCGTAGGTAACGATTACATCGCCGACCTTGATGTCATTGAATGAGCCAAGTCCGATACCGCACTCGAATCCTTCCTTAACTTCGGTCGCATCATCTTTGAATCGACGGAGTGTATCGACCGAAAGTTCTTGATGCACGATTGCGCCATCGCGCATGAGGCGAGCTTTGGCCTTTCGCTTAATTAGGCCGTCAGTGACAATACATCCGGCGATGTTTCCAAACTTGCTCGACCGGAATACTTCACGAATTTCAGCGCTACCCAGCTCAATTTCTTCATACTCTGCCTTGCGCATACCTTTAAGCGCCGACTCTATGTCGTCAATGACTGAGTAGATGACGTTGTAGAAGCGGATTTCGACATCTTCGCGATCGGCCAGTTCTCGCGTCTTGCCTTCTGGTCGAACGTTGAAGCCGATGATGAGCGCGTCTGAGGCGGCAGCAAGAGTGACGTCGTTTTCCGTAATAGCACCAACGCCTCGGTGGATTACGCGCAATGACACATTCTCGTCACCAATATCAAGGGCGAGTAGTGCATCTTCCAGCGCTTCTACCGAACCGGAGACGTCACCTTTAATAATGATCTTAAGTTCGGCTATTTCGCCCTTTTCCAAACTGCGCAGAACGTCATCTAGAGTATGACGCTTGCGACGCTTGGCCAACTCAGCGTTGCGCTCGCGGGCCTGACGCGACTGAGCAATTTGGCGCGCAGTTCTATCTTCATCAACCACTAGGAATGAATCGCCAGCGCCTGGAACTGAAGTAAGTCCGAGCACCTGAACTGCTCGAGCCGGGCCAGCCGATTCAACAGCGACACCATCTTCGTCCAGCAGTGCGCGAACGCGACCGTAGGCATCGCCAACAACAATTGAGGCACCCGGGGTCAAAGTTCCACGCTGCACCAGAACGGTTGCAACTGGTCCGCGACCGCGATCTAGATGTGCTTCGATGGCGACACCCTGGGCATCCTGGTTTGGATTGGCCCGAAGATCAAGGCCAGCATCAGCCGTAAGTAAAACTGAATCAATAAGTTCATCAATGTTGAGCATGCTCTTGGCAGATACGTCCACAAACATGGTGTCGCCACCGTACTCTTCAGGAACCAATCCGTATTCAGTTAACTGACCACGAACCTTTGCCGGGTCAGCGCCTTCCTTATCGATCTTGTTTACAGCTACAACAATCGGAACACCAGCAGCCTGAGCGTGATTGAGTGCTTCAACAGTCTGTGGCTTTACACCATCATCGGCAGCGACAACCAAAATGGCAATGTCAGTTACCTGAGCACCACGAGCACGCATAGCGGTGAACGCTTCGTGACCTGGGGTATCGATGAAGGTAATTGCCCGATCGATGCCTTCATGTACGTGATGGATTTGATAAGCGCCAATGTGCTGGGTGATGCCACCGGCTTCACGCTCAATTACGTTGGTCTGCCGAATTGCGTCAAGTAATCGAGTTTTACCATGATCAACGTGACCCATGACCGTGACAACTGGTGGACGAATTTCCAGCGTGTCTTCGTCGCCTTCATGGCCAAATTCCAGGTCGAAGGATTCTAAGAGTTCGCGATCTTCGTCCTCGGGACTAATAACCTGAACGTCATAGTTAAGTTCGGCGCCGAGCAAAGCCAAAGTGTCTTCATCAACTGATTGAGTTGCCGTCATCATTGCGCCGAGTTTGAAAAGCAACTGAACCAATGCAGCCGGTTCGGTGCCAATCTTTTCCGCAAAGTCGGTTAGCGATGAGCCACGTGGCATCCGCAGTACCTGACCTTGACCCATTGGCAGAGTTACACCACCGATGGTTGGTGCGACCATGTTGTCAAATTCTTGCCGCTTCGCGCGCTTTGACTTACGACCTTTAGAGGGGCGACTGCCAGACTTACCGAAAGCACCGGCCGCATTGCCTCGACCTCCGGTAGCACCAGGACGCCCTGGGCGACCACCAGGACCGCCAGCACTTGGAGCACCTCCAGGTCCGCCAGTGCCAGCGCCAGGACGAGGGCCTGCGAAGCCACCGCGATCTGGACGATCACCGGTTCGGGCGCCTGGTCCGCCAGTGCGTGGACCGCCTGGTCCCCCCGGGCCGCCAGGACGTGGACCGCCTGGACGTGGGCCACCAGCACCAGCTGGACGGGGACCACCTGGGCGAGCTCCACCATCGCCAGTACTAAATGGATTGTTACCAGGACGGGGGCCGCCTGGACGAGCTCCGCCAGTACTAAATGGATTGTTACCAGGACGGGGACCGCCTGGGCGAGGGCCAGGACGTGGTGCGGGCGGCCTTGGAATTGCGCCGGGTGTTGCTGTGGGAGCTGCCGGCTGTGAATCGACGGGCTCGTCAGTGACTTCTGCGACAACCGCTTCAGAAGGTTCAATCGGCTGTTCGGCTGCTTTCTTGGTAGCAGCTTTTTTGGTAGCAGCTTTTTTTACTGCACCTGGAATTACTTCTACATCTAACTCAGGGAACTTCGCTTTTAATTTCTTAAAGACAAAAGGTTCAACTGATGATGATGCAGATTTAACAAATTCATTAATTTCAGCGAGTTTGCTGATGACTTCGCTACTCTCGACATCTGCTGCCTGAGCGATTTCCCAGACCCGAATCTTGGCTGCCACGTTTCTCCAGTCTGATCCGGGTGCTAAGCCAATAGTTACCGGACCGTTTGTGTTTCCTTGGCGTTCATTGTTGAACGCTCTGCTTGCGCACGCTCATTGTTAGAACGCGACCGTGTTGGTTGACATACGGAACTCCCATTACGTAAGTGTTGATGTTGCAAAATCTGCTACTGCGGTGACATCGAGTGAAGTTGGTACTCGCAATGCGCGAGCAATCGCTTTCCTCCCGATTGCAGTGCTGAAACATTCAGGATTAGGGTGCAACCATGCCCCCCGACCTGAGGCGGTCTGGCTGGCGTCAATCACCGCGTGATTGTCGCTGCAAACTACCCGAATCAGCAGATTCTGCGGTTCGCGACCCCGACAGCCAACGCACATGCGAGATGCAGTCATAGTCATGAACCTTCCCTAGTTTAGTCCGAACTTGGACTTAGCCCTATTTTTTGCCTGAAACTGGCGGGTTTAGGCAAGCGCAGTATCGGATTTGATGTCGATTTTGGCACCTGTGAGTCGAGCAGCTAAGCGGGCATTTTGTCCTTCACGGCCAATAGCTAAGGACAATTTATAGTCCGGAACGACAACCCGAACTACCCGATTTTCAAGATCTAGCACTTCAGCTGAGACCACGGGGGCTGGCGAAAGAGCGTGAGTGACATACTCGGCCAAGTCGTCGCTGTAATCAACGATGTCAATCTTTTCGCCATTTAGTTCTGTCATAACCGCGCGAACTCTCGAACCCATCGGACCAATACACGAGCCCTTTGGATTAACGCCGACAACAGCAGTGGCTACTGCAATCTTGGTGCGATGACCTGCTTCGCGGGCTATCCCCTCGATTTTTACTGTGCCATCTGCAATTTCTGGTACTTCGAGTTTGAATAGCTCCTCAACAAAGCGCGGATGGCTTCGAGACAACGTGATGATTGGGCCTTTAGGACCCTTTTTTACCGAAACTATGTAGCAACGGATTCGGCGACCATGTGCATACTCCTCGCCAGGGACCCATTCTTCGGGCGGAAGCACACCTTCAACTACGCCTAGGTCAACGAAAATCAATCGTTTATCACTGCCCTGCTGGATCACACCTGAAACGATGTCGCCTTCTTTTGCGGCGAACTGGGCGACCGTTGCATCGTCATCAGCCGCCTTGAGACGCTGGGCAATAACACCTCTGGCGAGCGAAGCGGCCACCCGACCAAAGCCTTGTGGCGTAACTTCTTGCTCACTAACCACATTGCCGTCATCGTCAAACTCTCTTGAGAAGACAACTACGTGACCGGTTGCCCGATCCAGGTGCACTCGACTATTCGGTAATGAGTCTGCGGTGTGCTGATAGGCAACATTTAGCGCTTGCTCGATTGACTCGACTACATAGTCAAGTGAGAGTCCCCGCTCACGGGTCAAACCTTTTAGCGCTGTCATGTCGATGTCCATAACTAGTCCTGTTCTTCTTCATCAAGTTTTTTGAATTCAACTTGAATAGTCGCTTTGGAAATATCTGTTATGTCGACTTCATGTACCTGGCCCTCAACCGTCAAAGTAACCCTCGGTTCAATGAACCCGGTTATTCGGCCAGTTAGATTGTGTGAACTTCCCTTGATCTCAACTAAGCGTCCAATGTTGCGTCGCCAATGTGCCGGCTTAGTTAGTGGGCGGTCAACACCTCGAGTCGAAACTTCAAGAAGGTATGGCATTTCGCCCATTACAGTGCTGCCGTCAAGGTAGGTGGAAATAGCACGCGAGGTTTCAGCTATGGCAGTTAAATCAACGGGCTGATCGGCATCGATTATCACTTCGAGAACTCGGCGTCGACCGGCCGATGTCAATACGATTTCGTCTACTTCGTAACCAAGTTCGGACACAACAGGACTAAGGTGTTGGGTTAATTCAGCAACCGTAGCCATATCTAGCGCCTTTTCAATTTGGTCGAGCAGTTATGACCGCAAGGATACGCCAGAAATCGATGTCGGCATATTGGTATTCGAATTTGTTTACTAAAAACCAACTATTGTCTGGTCAAACTAGGCGTTTTCTGCACTATTCCAGTTATTAACAATGTGCAAAACATCTGCCAAGCGCTGGGCAATCGCCGCCGGAACAACTCCCAAATCTGGCGTTTCTGCAGCCGGCAACTTGGAATGCGGGATCCAAATTCCGCGCATTCCCACCGACTGCGCGCCGTGGATATCATCAAACATCCGATCGCCAACAAAAGCCGCTTCATGCGGTTCAACATCCAAGTTGTAAAGCACATCGGCAAACACCGTTCTGTGTGGTTTGCCAGTTGCTACATCGCTAGTGAATAGCAGGTAATCAAAAAGGTGCAGTACTCCATCGCGTTCAAGTACTCGTTCATGATGCCAACGAGGCCACATGGTGTTTGATAGCACCCCCGTGCGAATGCCGCGACCGCGCAATGCCTCAAGTAGTGGAACCGCGTCTTCGTCGGTGTAGGTATGGGGGTCCCAAGCCGTCAAGTAACTTTCCAGTGCAGCTTGATGATTTGGGCTCGAAGTGTCCACACCTGCATCAACAAACAGATCTTCTAATACGCCCGTGCCAACCTCGCCCATTGTGTTCAACTGGCGAGACCACCGCGACTGTTCTGCAGTGTGCAGTGCTTCGGCTAGTTCTTCAACTCGATCTGCATCATATGTGGCGGCGTAAGCTCGCCATTGCTCGCGTAAGTCAACAGGGTGCCACGGTGTTAGCGTGCCACCCCAATCGAAAATTACAGCCTTGATTGACATGGCTAGCCTGAGACGACCTCAACGATGTGTGAGTGAGCTTTAGCGAATTCAACATTTGCTTGTGCGCCAGAATGGCGATCGCGAACTTCAACCACGCCATCGGCTAGCCCCTTGCCGACAACAACAATTGTTGGGATGCCCAATAACTCTGAGTCATTGAATTTAACGCCTGGTGAAACTCCCCTGCGATCATCAATCAAAACTCGGATTCCACTGCTTTCAAGTGACTGGGCTAATTCGTCTGCGGCTGAAAACACCTCATCATCTTTGCCGGTGGCCACAATGTGGACATCCGCAGGCGCTACTTCCCGTGGCCAAATCAAGCCTTTTTCATCATGGGATTGTTCAGCAATAGCAGCGACCGCACGGGATACCCCGATGCCATACGAGCCCATTGTTACCGTGACTAGCTTGCCGTTTTCATCAAGAACTTTCAGGTCAAGAGCTTCGGCATACTTGCGACCGAGCTGAAAGATGTGTCCAATTTCGATTCCTCGGGCAATGTTCAGCGGCGCTGAGCATTGGGCACAAGAATCGCCTTCGCGGATCTCTGCAGCGTCAACCACTTCATCCCAACTGAAATCACGGCCAGCAACTAGGTCGTAAACATGCGTATCCACTTTATTAGCTCCGGAAATCCACGAAGTTCCGACGGCAACTCGTGGATCGACAGCAAAGCGGATCCCAGACTGAGAATCTGTGCCCAATATTTGTGGCCCGATGAAACCTTTAACCAACTGCCTATATTTGGCGAAGTCGACATCTTCAAATGGGCGAGCTGTTGCTGGATGAACAGCGGCTTCAAGTCGCTTAACATCCAATTCGCGATCGCCAGGCAGACCAATTACCAATGGGCTTTGCGACCCATCAATGTGTGTGAGCATAACCACGACGCACTTTAAAGTGTCTGCGGCCGTAACTGAGCCGCCGAAATTTGTGTTTGAAAACTCAACCAAATCTGAAATCGAACTTGCACCTGGCGTTGCCTCTTCGTGGAATGCCGGAACATCGCTGGCATCAACCTGTGCTAACGACGGAGTCACAATTGCTTCAACGTTGGCGGCGTGGCCACAAGATGAACATTGCACAAAAGTGTCCTCGCCGATTTCACATGGCGCTAAAAATTCCTCGCTAGCTGAGCCACCCATCGCACCCGAAGTTGCCGAAACAATAACGAACTCCAAGCCAAGACGCTCAAATGTTTTGATGTATGCCTGACGATGCTTTTCATAAGACAGCGCAAGTCCGGCCTCATCAATGTCAAAAGAATAAGAGTCCTTCATGACGAATTCACGGCCACGTAAAATTCCAGCCCTAGGACGAGCTTCATCTCGGAACTTCGTCTGAATCTGGTACAGACTTACTGGCAGATCTTTGTAGGAGGAATATTCACCTTTGACCATTAAAGTGAACATCTCTTCGTGCGTAGGGCCCAATAAGTAATCGACATCTTTACGGTCTTGTAGGCGAAATAAAGTTGGGCCGTACTCGTTCCAGCGAGAAGTCGCCTCGTACGGTTCTCTTGGCAATAGAGCTGGGAAGTGCACTTCCTGGAAGCCCGCGTGATTCATCTCTTCGCGGATGATCCGTTCGACATTTCGATAAACCTGATACCCAAGTGGGAGCCAAGAGAAAATGCCCGGTGAAATACGGCGAACGAACCCGCCCCGAACGAGCAGTTTGTGACTAGGGACTTCCGCATCTGCTGGGTCTTCCCGCAGTGTTCGTAAGAACAGGGTCGACATGCGTAACACTAGGTGGCTCCTTAAAACTCAGACTGCTTAATCGTACCGAGAACTAAGCCAGCAGCGACTCACCTGTCATCAGAAAAGCACGGTGGCGAAACTGTCAACCTGCTTGAAGCCAACTTTTTCATAGACGGAGATGGCTGACCTATTGAAATCATTCACATACAAGCTGACGGTTGGCGCAATGTCAGCTAGCACATATCTGACCACTGTTGAAAGCGCAGAAGCCCCAACACCTTGACCGCGCAATTCTGGATTCACCCAAACTCCCTGCAACTGGGCAACGCCAGCGCCTACGCTGCCAACTTCAGTCTTGAAAGTAACTTGATCATTATCTATTCGAACAAACGAGTGTCTGGCGGAGATAAGTTCACTGATCCGATTTCGATAAGCGGGCCCACCGCCATTGTCCACAGGAGAGATGCCAACTTCCTGAGTAAACATCGAAACACAAGCTGGAAAAATCACATCTAAATCCGTTAAGGATGAGTAGTGGACCCGATCATCGCCGGCAATCAGACTTGGAGTCTGGGTCATCATCAGTGGTTGATTTGGCCGAATAGCTCGGGCCGGCCCCCATGCGTGCTCGAGCATGGACCACAGTTGTAGCACCTCATTTGCTGGACCAACAATCGAAGAGCACTTACGACCTTGTCGGACCAACAAGTCGGCAAAAACCTTCTGAGTCGGCTGCGTAGTTGCTATCGGAACCAAGTTTGCGCCAAATAACATCGCCGACTCCAGTCGCTGCCCAGCAAAAGCACCCACAATTTCCAAAGATCTGCGATTTATTCCAGCCAGACCGTGTTGCTCTAGGCGGGATGCGACGTAACTATTTCTAACTGGATTAGCGCAAATAAGTTCATTAAGTTGGTCGAGGCTGTTGGCATCGATTGGACGGAGTTCGAACCCCATCGTTATGAAATGGAAACGCTTGGCGCTCCGGTCTCGCCCATTTCAGCAGCTAGTTTGTGTGCCTCCTCGAGCAAAGTGGCTACGATTTCTGATTCGGGAACTGTTTTGATAACTTCGCCACGAACAAAAATCTGACCCTTTCCATTTCCGCTGGCAACACCTAGATCGGCTTCGCGAGCTTCACCAGGTCCATTCACCACACAGCCCATAACTGCCACACGCAAAGGAACTTCAAAGTCTTTCAATCCTTCAGTAACCTGCTCTGCCAAGGTGTAGACATCAACTTGAGCGCGGCCACAAGATGGACACGAAACAATCTCGAGGCCACGCTGTTTCAAATTCAAGGACTCCAGAATTTGAATACCGACTTTTACTTCTTCAACTGGTGGTGCTGATAGTGAAACGCGAATTGTGTCGCCAATACCTTGTGATAAAAGTGCACCAAAAGCTACCGCAGATTTGATGGTTCCTTGGAACTGTGGACCGGCCTCAGTTACCCCCAAGTGCAATGGGTAGTCACACTGTTCAGCAAGTAACCGATAAGCCTGCACCATAACCACTGGGTCGTGGTGCTTAACCGAAATTTTTAGATCGCGGAAACCATGTTCTTCAAAAAGTGAGCACTCCCAGAGCGCTGACTCAACTAGTGCCTCTGGAGTCGCTTTGCCGTACTTCTCCAAAAGTCGCTTATCCAAACTTCCAGCATTCACGCCGATACGAATTGGTGTTCCAGTTTCACCTGCTGCTTTGGCAATCTCTTTGACCTTGTCATCGAACTGTTTAATGTTGCCCGGATTTACTCGTACCGCTGCCACGCCAGCATCGATTGCGGCAAATACGTATTTGGGTTGGAAGTGGATGTCAGCGATAACTGGAATACTGCTCTTCTTAGCAATAATCGGCAGGGCATCTGCGTCATCCTGACTCGGCACAGCCACGCGCACTATCTGGCAGCCAGATGCCGTCAACTCAGCAATTTGCTGAAGCGTTGAATTTATGTCGGCGGTCAGTGTGGTGGCCATTGATTGGACACTAACTGGCGCTCCGCCACCGACTAAAACGGGACTCTTATCGTGACGCAGTAACAGCTGTCGACTTTTCCGACGTGGGGCTAATACGGGAGGGGGAAGCTCTGGCATTCCAATCGGTGCTGACATGTTTCTATTATCGGGCACGCCACTAATTTCTGCCTGATGCAGGTGACTAGAACGAGATGGGCTTTATCAAATCCAGCAGAATCGACAGCACGGCAATTGAGATTAGAAACACTCCCATTAGCAGTGCCATCGGCATCATTCGGGCGGTGTCAACGGGCCCAGGATCGGGCTTTTTACGCAATCTGGCCAGCTGCTTTCTGAGGCCTTCGTAAATAGCTCCAGCAATGTGACCACCATCTAGCGGTAACACAGGTACCAAATTGAAGATGAAGAGGAACATGTTGATTGATGCAATCAGCATGAGAAATGCATAAATCTTGTCTGATATTGCAACTGAATCTTCAGTAGCGATTTGCCCACTGACTTGACTGATGCCAACAACGCTGATTGGCCCATTTTCATCTCGGGGCTTTGAGGTGACCAAAGTCTCACTCATGCTTAACGTAGCTTTTGGGAATGAGAGCAGCGCGCGCAAGGTTGTTTTAACTTGCCCATATATGTAGCCAGGCATTTCCAGAATATTTCTTCGTTCCGTGGCATTCTGTGGCCGAATTCCGACAAAGCCGACTGTTTCCTTCTTGCCAGTGTCGTTGCCTTGCTCGTCGTAAACTGGAATCTCGCGCCTTGCCAGTTTGATACTCAGAGACTGCTTTTCGCCATCGCGCAGAATTTGAATCGTCGCCCGCTTGCCGGCTAGCGGATCAATAACTGTTCCCAGCGAAAGCCAGTCAGTCAGCGTCACGCCATTTACCGAAACCAACTGGTCGCCAGGTTTTAGTCCAGCCGAATAAGCCGGCGAAAATAGACCACTGCCACACGAATTATCCGTTGACAGGATTCCTTCGGGGTTAGCAGTCGTTGGAACGCAATCAACCACTTTGGCAATGGTCGTGGTTGGAGTTGAAAGTCCAAGGCCAACATTTGCAATTGAGATCAATACGCAGGCGATGAGGAAATTGGTGAATGGTCCGCCGAACATGACGATAAATTTCTTTGGGGCAGATAGTAAATAGAACGCCCTATCTTCTTCGCCTTCACGAATCTCTTGAAGTGAGGCCGCTCGAGCGCCTTCAATTAACGAAGTGAAGGTTCCCTCTTCACCCTCGACAAGTGGTTTTCTGCGTGGTCCGAACATCCCGACTATTCGAACATAGCCACCAAGCGGTATGGCCTTTAGTCCGTATTCGGTGTCTCCTTTTGATTTAGACCAAAGTGTGGGGCCAAAGCCAATCATGTACTGACTTACTCGGACGCCAAAGCGCTTAGCTGGCAACATGTGACCCAGTTCGTGCAATCCGATTGATGCCAGAAGCGACAAAACGAAGATGACGACTCCGAGCAATCCCGACATTAACTACTCCCGCGCTCATTTAGTTGCCGGGCAAAGTTCGTCGCCCAGTCACTGGCCCTAATTACATCCTCAATTGTCAGGTGTTCATCCGACACGAATCCGCTGATGATGTGCTGCTCAACTGTTGCTTGTACTAATTGCATTATGCCCAGATATGGAAGTTTCTCACCTAGAAAAAGATCCACTGCCACTTCGTTGGCAGCATTCATAACCGCAGGCGCAGTGCCGGCAAGTTGCCCAACTCGCTTGGCGGTTTGCACGGCCGGAAATAACTCGTCATTAACTGGCTCAAACGACCACTGGGTAGCACTCGACCAATCGCAAGCGGCGCTACTGTCGGCCACCCGGTCTGGCCAAGCTAGCCCTAGTGCAATCGGCAGGTGCATATCGGGCGGACTTGCTTGCGCAATTGTTGAACCATCAATAAATTCCACCATTGAGTGAACGACTGATTGTGGATGAACGACAACTTCAATTCGATCCAATGGAACAGAAAAAAGTAAATGTGCCTCAATAATTTCAAGACCCTTGTTGAACATCGTTGCAGAATTGATTGTGACCACGGGCCCCATGGTCCAAGTTGGATGATTTAGAGCTTGTTCGACTGTCACACCAGCTAATTGCTCGGCCGTCGCATTGCGAAATGGGCCGCCGCTGGCGGTGAGAATAAGTTTTCGCACCTCGGATTTGCTACCTGAGCGCAAACACTGAGCTAGTGCCGAATGTTCTGAATCAACCGGGACAATCTGCCCTGGCTGGGCTAACGAAGTTACGGCCCGGCCACCGATTACGAGGGATTCTTTATTGGCCAATGCCAACTGGGTGCCGGCCTTCAAGGTAGCAACTGTTGGTAGCAGTCCGGCAGAGCCAGTGATGCCGTTCAGAACGACATCGCATTGGCTGGAGGCAAGTGCGGCAGCGCCATTCGCTCCAGCGAGCACCTTGGGAATTGCTTTCCCATTTGCCTTGTCCTGCAAAATCTGAATTAGTTGCTCAGCCCTGGTCTCATCTGCAATGGCAACCGAGTCAACGCTGAATTTGATTGCCTGTTGGGCAAGTAACTCCAGATTGCTACCAGCTGAAAGTCCAACCACTTGGAATAGGTCAGGATTATTTTCGACAATCTCTAATGCCTGTTTGCCAATTGATCCAGTAGCGCCAAGAATTACGATTCGGCGGGGTGTCGATTTAGAAATTTCGGTCACCTACTAGAGCGTTAAGTCAGTGAGCACCATGATGCGCTCGTGGGTTAAATCTTCCATTGCCCAACGCACACCTTCTTTACCCACTCCAGAATTTTTCAAGCCACCATAAGGCATGTGATCTGCCCGGAAAGCTGGCACATCTCCGATGATAACGCCGCCAACTTCCAAGGTACTTTGCGCCAAAAATGCTGTTTGTATGTCATGAGTGAATACTCCAGCTTGTAAACCGTAATCCGAGTCATTGACTACCGCGAAGGCTTCTTCCGTTGACTTAACACGAGTGAGCACGATAACTGGTCCGAATACTTCACATGCTGAAACTTTTGCCTTACCGGGCACATCAGTAAGAACCGTTGCTTGGTAATAAGCGCCATCACGCTGACCTCCGGTTAAAACCTTTGCACCGCCAGCCACTGCTTCATCAACCCATTGCTCAACTCGCTGAGCATTAGCCTCATTAATCAGTGGCCCGACAACTGTTTTCTCATCGTAGGCATCAGTTAGCGTAAGGGCTTGTGTTTTGTCGACTATCTTCGGCACAATTTTGTCGTAAATCGCATCATGAATTATCACGCGCTGCACCGAAATACAGGATTGCCCAGCTTGTGACGCACCGAATGTTGCAATCCGGGTGGCGGCGAATTCGATGTCTTGTTCACTTGACCAGTCGTCAAGCACTACAGCGGCAGCATTGCCACCTAATTCGAGGATGACATGTTTATGCGGGATTAGTTTTTGAATCTCATAGCCGACGGTATCTGATCCCGTGAAGGACAAAATTGGCAAGCGTTCATCGGTTGTGATTCGTGAGGTCGCTTCACGAGAGATTGGCAGAATCGACCACATTCCTGCCGGTAGATCAGTCTCACTCAGGATTTCACCAAGAATCAGTGCGCTAATCGGTGTGGCTGCGGCCGGCTTGATGATGATCGGAGCACCGACTGCTAACGCAGGAGCTACTTTGTGTGCAACTAAATTGAGTGGGAAATTAAATGGTGCAATCCCCAGCACTGGGCCCAGCGGAAACCTTCGAATGACACCGATGCGCCCTTCACTTGTTGCATCTGTGTCGATGCGTTGAAGTTCCCCGCCAAATCGCCTAGCTTCTTCTGCTGCCCATCTAAAAGTACTGATTGCGCGATTAACCTCAACGCGCGACCACATAATCGGCTTACCGCCTTCGTCCGTGATGATTCGGGCAACCTCCTCATGGCGTGCCTGCAACTGATTTGAGACATGCATCAACGCGGCGGCTCGCTTAGCAGCCGATGTTGCCGCTGCCTCGTGCCTGACTGACCAAGCGGCAGCAACTGCACGCTCAACATCATCATCTGTTGGCAAATAGTGTTCGGCCACAAGGCCACCGGTTGGGTGGTTAACCTGAACAATCTGGTCACTCACCGTGGCCTTTCCGGCGATCCAAAACGGGTAGGCAGATTTCATACCCCTACGGTACGCCCCTTGTGGATACGATTGCATCATGACTGCACAAAATACCGATAGCGTCGTCAACGGAATCGTTCAGAAGCGAGTCTTAGCCACTGCTATTCCAGGACCGCAATCACAAGCACTTCACCTTCGTCGAACTAGAGCAGTCAGTGCTGGAGTCGGCGCTACCCTGCCCATATTTGTTATCCAAGCTGGTGGCGGAATAGTTGTCGATGTTGATGGCAATCAGTTAATTGACTTTGGTTCTGGTATCGCAGTAACCAGTGTGGGCAACTCTGCTCCCGCTGTCGTTGACCGCGTTATCGCCCAAGTTAAAGACTTCACGCATACCTGCTTCATGGTCACCGAGTACGAAGAATATGTCGAGGTGTGTGAGGCGCTAAATAGACTTACTCCGGGCTCACACGAAAAACGTTCTGCCCTTTTCAATACAGGCGCCGAAGCGGTGGAGAACGCGGTCAAGATTGCCCGAAGTGCTACTGGTCGGCAAGCAATCGCAGTATTTGAACACGGATATCATGGTCGGACAAACCTAACGCTTGGCATGACCGCTAAGAACATGCCGTACAAACATACTTTTGGCCCATTTGCGCCAGAGATTTATCGCTTCGCTACCTCATATCCCTATCACGATGAACTAACCGGTGAGCAAGCTGCTTCGCTGGTGGAAGTAACATCGCAGCAATTGTGCTCGAGCCGATACAAGGCGAAGGTGGCTTTGTCGTGCCGGCTCCTGGATTTATATCGGCCCTAGTTGATTACGCAAAGGCTCAAGGGATTTTGTTTATTGCCGATGAAGTTCAGACAGGTTTTTGCCGAACCGGAAACTGGTTTGCCAGCGAGTTCGAAGGCATTGTCCCAGACCTAATCACTACAGCCAAAGGAATTGCTGGTGGAATGCCACTTGCTGGAGTAACTGGCCGTGCTGAAATCATGGATCGCATTCATCCCGGTGGCCTTGGTGGCACCTATGGCGGCAATCCCGTTGCTTGCGCTGGCGCACTTGGATCGATTGAAACTATGGAGAAGCTCAATCTGGTCGATCGAGCTCGGCAAATCGAGGCCATCATGTTGCCGCGGCTGCATGCTATTTCCAGTCAAACTGGTGTGATCGGAGATGTTCGTGGTCGGGGCGCGATGATTGCCGTTGAGGTAGTAAAGCCTGGCACCAAACAAGCAGATGCAGAACTAACAGCAAAAGTAGCTAAGGGCTGTCACGCAAACGGCCTAGTGGTGCTTACCGCTGGCACTTATGGAAATGTGTTGCGCTTCTTGCCGCCACTGGTGATCTCAGATCAGTTATTGGAAGAGGCACTACAAATCATCCACGAACAATTCGTTTCAGCTACCGCCTGAGCAGACATCACACCCTAGGTACGACACACTAGTTACATGGGTAAACAGTTCGTCGTCCTTGATGTTTGGACGGTTGAGCGCAAACACATCCCACGCGCATTTCTCCTAATGGGTTTGCAGCGCAGGCCAATTCGTCGAACCGATGGACTTTCTTTTTGGAAACTTATGGGCACTGGTTCAGGTCGCACCTTTACTATTCGGGACGCAGATCCAACCCAATGGGCAATTTTGAGTGTTTGGACGCAAGAGTCAAAACACCAAGCATTTCGAGAAAGTAAAGTGTTGGCACAGTGGCAAGCCATTTCAAAAACTCATGCGCACCTAGAACTTGAGCCACTGAGCGCCAAAGGTTCCTGGCAAAAGCAGAATCCGTTTAAGCCGGAAGTGACTTCGCGATGGACAGGGCCAACAGCAGCGTTAACCCGAGCACGGATAAAACCAAGATGGTGGATTAGTTTCTGGCGTGCGGTCCCCCCTGTTTCCTTTGACCTAAATAAGACCGATGGGCTAATCGCCTCAATTGGTATTGGAGAAGCACCGGTTGGTCTGCAAGGAACCTTTAGTGTTTGGCACAGTATGGATGCCATTACTCAATTTGCCTCCCGGCAACAGCCACATCAAAAGGTAGTGGCTCGCACTGCCGAAACAGGTTGGTACGCTGAAGAACTTTTCGCTCGGTTTAAGGTATTGCGGGCAACTGGTGAGTTGGCCGGAGCAAATCTTGACCAGATAGATCTGGGTGACGGCAATGAGTAATCTGCAACTGCGCCTCAAAATTGTGCCAGCCGCTTTATTGGTACTTACCATTGCATTCAACATTGCTTGGCCAATTGCCAGTGGCCACACTCGAACAGTACTGACAATCTTGGGTGTGCTTAGTTTCTTTGCTGAGTCGACAATTCATGCCTTTGTTTATCGGGGAACGAAATTTGTACTCACATTTCTATTTGCGGTGCTGTCACTTTCGTTTTTGGCCGAAGTAATTGGAGTGCACACTGGCCTACCATTCGGGAACTATTCCTATGCCCCGACACTGGGCTGGCAGCTTTGGCAAGTGCCATTACTCATTCCACTGGCCTGGTTCATGATGATGTATCCCTGTTGGTTGATTGCAATTCGGTTAACTGTAAGTCGAATCTGGCAGATCGCCATCGCAAGCTGGTTAATGGCTACTTGGGACTTGTTTCTCGATCCCCAAATGGTGACAGAAGGATTTTGGACTTGGCACGGTTATGCCAGCCGAGAATCTAACGATATTCCCCTGAGCAATTTCTTCGGCTGGCTCATGACTGCTGTCATTGTCTTCGCTGTTCTGAGCGCAGTTCTGCCAAAAAATTCGAGTCTCGATTTCGAATTAGCCAAACCTGAAGTTCGCAACTTAGACCTGGTCCCATTTTTAGCAGTGGCCTGGGTGTGGCTAGGTAGTTTCATCGCGAACATTGGTTGGTTCAAGCCATTTCTTGATCAACCAGATACCGCAATCAGTGGCTTGGTTGGAATGGGGATCGTCTTAGTGCCATTTTATTGGCGCTTGGTACGCCAACTACGAGTTAGTTATTCATGATGCACCAAATCATGCTCGTGAGCGCAATCTTCAGTTGGGTCTTAGCACTAATGGCATTAGTTAATCTGCGCACTATGGTGCGTCCGCTTAAGACAGATCCACCGGAAGTGCTTGAGTCCGTAGAAATCCTGATCCCAGCCCGGAATGAGCAATCAACGATTGCGTCCTGTGTAACCTGCGCTCTTGCCCAAACAAGAATCTTTGACTTGAAAGTTACGGTTCTAGATGATGGCTCGAGTGATGACACACTGGCCGAACTTAACAAGATTGTCGATAAGCGGCTAAAAGTTCTGCCAGGTGATGAAGAGTTGCCGAAAGGTTGGCTGGGAAAGCCCTGGGCTTGCGCTCGGCTGGCTGCCCAATCAAAGGCAGAATACTTGGTCTTTATTGATGCTGATGTCGACCTAAATGTAGACGCAGTTGCCCACGGCATCGAAATGATGCACCGGGCAAATCTGTCATTAATTAGTCCGTATCCAAAACAATTGGCCCAAACTATCCTGACTAGATTAATTCAGCCACTCTTGCAATGGTCGTGGCTATCTACCGTTGTACTTTCGATTGCAAGAACGACGAAGCGTTCTAGTTTGGCGGTGGCAAATGGTCAATTCTTAATTTGTCGCAGATCAGATTACGAACTCGTCGGTGGACACAGTTCCGCAGCAGACCAAGTACTAGATGACATCATGCTCCTGCGCTCGTTTTACAAGGCTGGTTTGACCGGGACTGTGGCAGATGGCACCAAGTTGGCCACTTGTCACATGTATGAAACTGACCGTGAGCTTGTCGATGGATACAGCAAGAGTTTGTGGCGAGCATTTAATGGCATCGTCGGCTCAGTATTTACTAATGCGCTCTTGTTCATTGTTTACACACTCCCGCTCTACGGACTGCTAACCCAAGACTGGCTGTTGGCCCTGCTAGCACTCATTGGGGCAAGTTACGGCCGCTGGATTGTTGCGGTACGAACCGGGCAACACCGAATCCCAGATGTGTTTACCCACGGTTTGGCGATTGCGGTCTTCGTTGGTCTAAATATCTTCTCGTGGTTAAAACACCTCTTAGGCAGGAACACCTGGAAAGGTAGATCTGTTTAACCGCGTAAAGTTGCCAGTGTGGCAAAAATTGCAGTTATTGGGGCAGGCATGGGCGGTATGGCCTGCGCTGCTCGCCTGGCTGCCAAGGGGCACCAAGTTATCGTTTACGAAGCGACGGCCACCTGGGGTGGAAAACTTGGCAGCCAAATATTCGAACAACATAAGTTCGACACTGGACCGAGTCTGCTGACTTTGCCTGCCGTTTACCGTGACCTGTTCTTGAAAACCGGCCGGCCACTGGAAGAATCCATTGACATTGTTGAACTAGACCGAGCTTTCCGATACCAATTTGCTGATGGCTCAGTGTTAAATCTGCCGGGAGCTGGCATAGGTGCTTGCGCTAGCGCAATCGGTGAAGCATTCGGCAGTCGCAGTGCCGACGAATGGCGCGCATTCATGCAGCGTGCGGCAAAAATGTGGAAAATCACCCGCGGTCCGTTCTTAGAATCCCCCCTTAGTGGGATGCGCAGTTTGCTGGCGATGTCTTGGCGGTTGCCCGAACTAGTCACGATTGCTCCTAGCAAATCTTTACGCTCGTTAGCCAGGCACTATTTCACTGATCCACGGCTAGTTACTTTGGTGGATCGTTATGCAACATACAGCGGCTCAGACCCACGGCAAGCTCCTGCAGCATTAGCAACTATTCCCTACGTTGAACAAACTTTTGGTGCCTACCATGTTGCTGGCGGCTTGCGCGAACTTGGACGCGCACTATTCGATCGATGTGTATCCCTTGGTATCCATTTTGAATTCGATTCTCGAGTATCAAATGTTGTCAAGAATTCCAACTTATTTGCGCTTACCATTAATGAGTCGCGCACCGAAAAGTATGAAATTGTAATCGCTAATGCAGATGCGCACACGGTTTATCACTCAATACTTGATCAAACACTTCCAGAGGTACGAGTCGCCAAAAAAAACCTCAAGAAGGTATCACCTTCGCTTTCTGGTTTTGTTATCAATATGGCCTTGACCGGCAAAACTCCAGAGCTAGCCCATCACAATGTTTTCTTTCCCACTGATTACGATGATGAGTTTGACTCTGTGTTTGGCAAACGGGATTCAACTTTTGGCACTGGAATAAAACCAAAGCCCACGCCAAAGCCTGCTATTTATGTGTGCAACCCACAAGATGAATTAATGACTCCTGCGGGTGACGAATCTTGGTTTGTTTTAGTAAATGCACCTCGCCATGATCCAGAGTCCGGTGTTGACTGGCGATCAGATGAATTGGTCTGGGATTACACAAAAAACATCATCAATCAGCTCGGTACCGCAGGTTTTGCTGTGGCTTCACGCACGAAATGGCAAAACACAATTTCACCAGCCCACCTTGAACAGCGCACGGGTGCTTATGGCGGGTCAATTTATGGAAGTTCAAGCAATGGTATGCGTGCCGCTTTTTTGCGACCGCGCAATATCACCGACATCGAAAACTTCTATCTAGTTGGAGGTTCAGCTCATCCCGGTGGTGGCTTGCCTCTGGTTGCGATGTCGGCCGAAATTGTTTCTAACTACATCGGTCGCGCTTAATTCGCCCGAAGTTCCCTGCGATAAAGCGCAAACAATTGGGTGAAGCCAATGAATGCGAGCCAGAGCCAAGCCCATGCACAGATATCCATAAACGCCTGAGTTTGACTTGGTGCTATTGCGCAAGCTGTAAATGCAATCACGCCCAAAATTATCCGAGTGGGCTTTTCCGCAATAGTTACTTTGCCAATCCGCCGATAACCAACTGATGCGGCCCGAGTTCGCATGTACTCATGCACCAAAGTCAAAGTCCCAGCAATCAAAGTCACGATTGGATTGGCACCAGCAATCAACAGCATTGCCAGGATGGCAACATCGACAACTCGATCCATCATTGAATCCAGAAATCCGCCCCATTCAGTTACTGCATTTCGGCGAACCGCCAAGACTCCATCAATTCCATCAAGGAGTCCAAGAACGAAAATGCCGACTGCAATAACCCAATAAAGGTCTGCAGCCGGGCTTGCCGCTACCAATGCAAGTGCGAGAACTCCCGAACTCAAAGTAACGGCGTTTGGCCGAACCCGAATTAACGGAGTCGTGATTAGAAACATTAGTCGCAGCCAAATGCGGATTAAGCCAGTTGGCTGTGCTTGACCATGCAGGCTAACCCAAGCGGATTCATAATCGGCGTACTCCACCTATTCAGTATCCCCGATGCCAATCAGGAATTATTCATCCCCCGCCGATGACCAACTGATGGGAGCAAGCCTGCAAATAGTTGCTGTACCGAATACCCTAAGAAGGTGCCAATTCATCCACTCGACGAGAACGACCTTCGAACCCGTATTCAGGTCACATTGGATGAATTCATTGCAGATCATCGTGCAGTTTTGAAAACGGTAAGTCCAGATGTGATTCCCCTTGTGGACAGCTTGGAAACTCTGCTCAAGGGCGGCAAGCGTCTGCGCCCAGCATTTGCATATTGGGGTTATCGGTGTGCCGGTGGTGACGATAACGAAAACATTGTTCGGGCAGCAGCGAGTTTGGAATTTTTACAGGCTTGCGCCCTAATCCACGACGATGTTATGGATGACAGCGATGTGCGTCGCGGAAATCCAGCCGCACATAAACAGTTCGAGACATTGCATGTCTCAAATCAATGGACAGGCGAACCAAAGTTATTTGGCAGCGGCGCAGCCATCTTAATTGGTGACTTAGCTCTGTCTTGGGCGGATGAACTTCTCAGTAATAGCGGCCTCACAGTAGAAGAACATCGCCGAGCCAAAAAGATTTACGACTTAATGCGCACTGAACTCATGGCAGGACAGTATCTCGATTTACTTGAGCAAGTCCGTGGCGATACCACTGAAGCTACTGCACGAAATGTGATTCGGTACAAGAGCGCCAAGTACACAATCGAAAGACCACTACATATCGGAGCCGTTATTGCCGGCGCATCATCTGCACATCAGGATTTATTGTCCGAATACGGCTTAGCTTTGGGCGAAGCATTCCAGCTCCGCGACGACGTGTTGGGTGTTTACGGTGACAAAGTAGTGACTGGCAAGCCAACTGGCGATGACCTCCGTGAAGGAAAGCAAACAATGCTGATTGCTCGTGCCCGAGAACTAATGGACGAGTCGGCCACTAAAACTTTCAAGTCCACATTTGGTCGAAAAGAGTTAACTGAAGATCAAGTAACGACACTCCAAGATTTAATTAGTGACTGTGGCGCTTTAGCTGAAATCGAGGCACAAATTGAAGCACTAACCGCGCTGGCTCTTGATAGTTTGCAAAGCCCGATAATCGAATCGCAAGCCCGCGAAGCCCTTCAACTACTTGCCGTAATGGCAACCCAGAGAGCAGCCTGAAATGGACCTATTACGTTGGTTACCCGGTACTACCAGAACAGTGAGTGGTCCCACTGACGAAGTAGTAATTGTTGGCGCTGGACTTGCCGGCCTCAGTGCGGCCATGCGACTTGCTGGCGCGGGTCGCAAAGTCACTGTTTTAGAGAAGGAATCTGTTCCCGGTGGTCGCGCCGGCCGGATAACTGATCGCGGTTATGGCTTTGACACTGGTCCCACTGTGCTGACCATGCCAGATTTAATTGCCGACGCTTTTGATTGTCTTGGCGAGGAGATGAGCAACTGGTTGACCTTGGAGCCAGTCGACCCGCTCTATCGCGCTTTCTACCACGATGACAGTGTGCTGAATGTCTACGCCGATGTTGACCAAATGGCACAAGAAGTTTCAGATGTAATCGGGCCCGATGAAGCCGCAGGTTACCGCAAGTATGTTGATTTCGTTTCCAAACTCTACAAATACGAGATGCGCAACTTCATTGATCGCAACATTGATTCGCCGCTGGACTTGGTGTCGCGAGACTTAATCAAACTGATCTCTATCGGTGGCTTTCGCAAATTAGCACCAAAAGTTAATCAGTACCTGAAAGATGATCGAACTCAAAGGGTGTACTCATTCCAAGCTATGTACGCAGGCCTGTCCCCATACGACGCACTGGCCATTTATGCAGTAATTGCTTACATGGACTCTGTGGCTGGCGTATTTTTCCCCAAAGGTGGCATGCACGCAGTACCGAATGCAATGGCGGCAGCGGCAGAGGCACATGGCGTCACATTCAAGTACGACACCGAAGTCACAACTGTGCGCATGAACGGAAAACGAGCAGTTGGCGTTGAGACTGCAAATGGTGAGTATTATGCAGCTGATGCGATTGTACTGAATCCGGACTTGCCGGTTGCTTATCGCGAACTTTTGGACCGCGAACCGTTAAGCGTGAAGCGTCTAACCTACTCACCGTCCTGCTTCTTACTCCTTGCTGGTTCGAGTGCCAAGTATGACCACATAGCGCATCACAATATTCACTTTGGCAAAAGTTGGCGTGGGGTCTTTGATGAACTGATTAACACAAAACAACTTATGAGTGACCCCAGCATTTTGGTAACCAATCCAACCCATGGTGATCCATCCTTAGCACCTGACGGCAAACAGATTTACTACGTCCTACTGCCAACGCCAAACATGGATGCGGACATTGACTGGAAACAGGTAGGACCTCGGTATCGCGACGAGGCGATTGCTACTTTGCAAGCGCGCGGCTACACCGACTTTGGCAGCAGTATTGAAGTAGAGCACATCACTACGCCACTAGATTGGCAAGATCGCGGCATGGAACGAGGTGCGCCATTTGCGAGCGCGCACTCATTTTTCCAAACAGGACCGTTCCGGCCGGGCAACCTTTACGGCGAAAATGTAGTCTTCACTGGGTCAGGAACTCAACCAGGAGTAGGCGTACCAATGGTTCTTGTTTCCGGTCGCCTCGCGGCCGAGCGAATCATCGGCAAAGACAAGAATTATCTTTCGCGGGCAATGCGCTAACTCACTAGTAATCTGACAAGGTGAGTACTCGAACCTATGCCAGTGCGCAACAAAGTGTGTGGACTTACGCGCCACCGGGTTTTCTAGGTTCATGTTTTCTTGCGATTGGCTCACTGGGTATCGGCTGGTTTCCAATTTCGGCAAATGCTTTACAGTGGCCGATTG
Source organism: Actinomycetota bacterium (assembly GCA_009923495.1). Taxonomy (NCBI): domain Bacteria; kingdom Bacillati; phylum Actinomycetota; species Actinomycetota bacterium. Next base: position 17,755 of record RFTJ01000010.1, on the reverse strand, counting down.
TAAATTTTTTCCAGACCCAAAATCTTGGCATCGCTCTTGCCCGGGCATTTCTAGTCGTCGGTGCTGCCCTACTAATCCAAGCCTGGTTAATGGTTGGGTTAGACGCGGTTAAAGGTCGCATCGAGCAGATTCAAACACTGCACCTGGCGCTTCTTAGTTGGTGTACACCACTACTGATTGCCGTTCCACTATTTAGTCGAGATGTTTACTCGTATTACATGCAAGGACAAATGCAACTTAGTGGTCATAGTCCTTACACTTCTGGCGTTGCCGTGGTGCCTGGCTGGTTCAGTAGCGGTGTAGATCCGCTCTGGGGTGACGCGCCTTCACCATACGGTCCGGTGTTCTTGCTAATCGAACGTTTTGTTGCCGGAATCACTGGCGAATCTGCACTCACCTCAGTACTGTATTTCAGAATCTTCGCTGTCATTGGCGTAGCGCTGATGTGCTGGCAATTGCCCAAGTTGGCACAACGCCATGGCATAAATCCAATCGCAGCATTGTGGCTCGGTGCACTTAATCCACTTGTGGTTTTTCATTTTGTGGCAGGGGCGCACAATGATTCGCTGATGATTGGCTTTGCATTATGGGGAATAAACAAGGCCCTAGATCGAAAATTTGCAAATGCACTTTTCCTAATTACGCTCGCGCTGGCTATCAAGCCATCTGCATTTGTTGTTTTGCCATTTTTTGGCTTGTGGCTACTCGCTGTTCTTACCCGCGAGACCAACTGGGCCAATCGCTGGCGAGTGATTGAAACCAGGAATGTTATTGAACATAATGAAGCACAAAATCCTGAAATTGAGATTGTTGAAAAATCTCAATACACCTTGGTCGGAAAAACATTAGCGGTCTTGGCTGCGGTACTGGGATCTGTGCTGATCTTGGCCATCTTTTCGCTATTAGCGGGAGTGCACCCATTTGGCTGGATTTCAGCCCTAGTGCGACCTGGCAGTGTTCGAAGCTGGCTTGCGCCTTCCACCCTCATTGGAATGATGTCCTCAAATTTCTTCCATGTCCTTGGATTTGCTTCACACGCTGACAAAATCATCATGATTTGTCGACTAGTGGGCCTGTTCTTTTTGGCGGCTGGGCTGATTTACATCCTAAATTCAATTCAACGTAGATCAATCACCCGAAGTATCGCACTGGCATTTGTGGTTTTGGTCATTTGCAGTCCTGCGGTTCAGCCCTGGTACCTACTCTGGTTCATTCCACTTCTAGCGGCTACCGGACTAACTCAGAAGCATCTGCGCGTAGTAGTTAGTTTTGTGGTTGGCTTTGCAATACATGACATCGCCAACTCAGCAGAAACTGGAAATTCGTTCTTAGGTTTTAGTGACACCGTAGCAATCGTCATATCTGTTTTAATCCTGCTAGTTGCCATAATTAGCTCACCGCGCGAACGCGCGCTGCTACTTGGAACAGCTCACGACTCGGGGATGCTTCCAACCGGTGTTGCCGAACTTACCCGCTGGAATGCGATGCGATTCCAATGAACTGGCAGAATTGAGCTGTGAGCAACCGCGATTTAACGGCAGCAGGGATAACTGATCCAGAACTTCGGGCTAGTTACGAACTTTGTCGACAGCTAAATGCGGCACATGGTAAGACCTATTACTTGGCTACTCTCTTGTTGCCACCCGAAAAACGGCCTTATGTTCACGCACTTTACGGATTTGCTCGCTATGCCGATGAAATCGTTGATGACCTTGCCTCGACCCTGACTAATGAGCAAAAGGCACAGGCGCTCAAAACCTGGGGCGATAACTTCCTAGCACAGTATGAATCCGGTCAAACCGATGATGCTGTTTGCAAAGCCGTGCTAGACACAGTTCGTCGCTGGAACATCCCACGCGAACATTTCGAAGCGTTCTTGCATTCAATGACCATGGACCTAACGATTGGCACTTACCAGACCTACGAGGATCTGCACGAGTATGTTTATGGCTCAGCGGCGGTAATTGGGTTGCAGATGGTGCCGATTTTGGAACCATCAGACCAACAGGCATACGAACATGCGATGCAACTGGGAATTGCCTTCCAGTTGGCAAACTTCATTCGCGATGTTAACGAGGACTTAGATCGTGGCCGGATCTATCTGCCATTAGCTGAATTAGCACAGTTCGGTGTTACTCCGGAAATTCTAAATCAGCGTGTGGCAACCCCAGAAGTAAAGGCAGCTTTAAAGTTTCAAATTGCCCGAGTGCGCGATCTTGAAGAAAAATCGCGTGCTGGTATTCAAATGCTGAATCCTGCTGCTCAGCCCTGTATCGAAACTGCGCGAATTCTCTATTGCGGGATAGTGGAAGCCGTCGAAGCAATCGATTACGAGGTGTTCAAAAAGCGCGCTAAGGTCTCACTGGCTCGCAGATTGCAAGTCGCTGTGCCTGCTTGGTGGAAAGCGCGCCGGCTTTGGCGGAGTACGAGCCAACAACAAAAGCCAAATCAGTCTGATGATCCAGACGGTGATTTTGTGGTTATCATTTCTTGATATTGCTTTGTGAAAATCTAGGCGGACCAGCTTTGGGTTCGCGCTGGACTCCTCTGCGGCCGAGCCAAACCCACAAAGTTAATGACAGTAAGACTAAGGAAAACCCGAACATTAAATCCTCAACGGGCGCGTAAATCAATCGACCATGTCCGATGATTGGCGGGGCATTATCTATTGGCGTGCTTGCGCCGATAATCATTTCCCCGCTGTAGCGCACAATGCGCAGTCCAGTCAGTACACCATTTGAGACCAATTGAAAAAAGAAAATAATCGCATATGACATCCAGAAAATTCGACGGGTGAGCAACCTTGTGCGGAACACATACAGATCATTGAGCGCAGCTAAAAGTACCGCAACCAGTGCGATCTGCGTATAAGTCATTTCGTATCACCAGTACCTGTTTCCGACTCATCGCCCACTGACCAGTTCTTCATACTTCGAACAGCTTCCAAAGTCAGAATTGAACAAATGGGAATTGCGATGAAAAAGCAGATTTCCTCTAGTGGCACATTGGCGATTGCGATAATCCCTGTTACGTATTGAGGTGCGAAACTCCAATGTGCTCTAGAGATGGCGTAAACATCCCAAAGGGTAAATGTGAAAACAACGGGAACCAGTGTGAGCACGAGTCGCTGCCAGCGACGATAAACCCGGGTTCGCAGAAAAATCTCAAGTGATGCGGTGCCAAGTAAGCATGTTGCCAAGACACCTAGATAAGCGAACTGTCGCATCTGCATCAACTCCTCACGGATAACACGAATCTATCGTGCCTAGTGCCTACCGAGCGGTAACGGACAGTGCACTTAGAATTGTGGGGTGAGTGATGCAACGCCAGATCTACATCTTGGCACGGTGATTGACGAACGATATCGAATTGATGAACTCATCGCTCGCGGTGGCATGGCAACCGTCTACCGAGCCCTAGACCTGCGCCTGGGTCGAACTGTGGCCATAAAAATTCTCGCCCCAGCTTTCACTGCTGACCCTGGCTTTGTCGAACGATTCATGCTAGAAGCACGCTCTGCTGCAGCACTTACACATCCCAATGTGGTGGCTGTGCATGATCAGGGAGTTTCTGGCGGCTTCCCGTACTTGGTTATGGAATACGTGCCCGGCCGCACAATTCGCCAACTACTGGCGGTTAATGGTGCAATGGCCAGCGCTCACGCACTTGAGGTAATGAAATCAGTTTTGGCCGGCCTAGCTGCAGCTCACGAGGCTGGCTTTGTCCACCGCGATATCAAGCCAGAAAATGTATTGATTACCGATACTGGCTTGATTAAGGTCACCGACTTTGGTTTAGCTCGGGTAATCGATGATCGCCCAGTCAGTGATTCAACTGGCGCTGTCTTGCTAGGCACAATGGCCTACTTATCACCTGAGCAGGTTCAGCAGCGGGCACTAGATCAACGGTCGGATGTTTACTCGGCAGGTATTCTGCTTTTCGAAATGCTCACCGGGCGAGTCCCATACAGCGGCAATTCGCCAATTGAAGTCGCCTATATGCACGTCAACAATGATGTGCCAGCTCCAAGCAATTTTGCCCATGATGTGCCACCTTCGGTTGATCATCTAGTCTTGGCTGCTACTCGGCGTAATCCAAATGATCGGTTTGCTAACGCGCATGTGTTCTTAGACGCGGTCAATCGAGCTTCGTCTGCAGTTCCCGCCGCGGAAGCGTTAACTACAGTCTTGCCAACCCATCAAACGGTAGTTATGGCAAATCCTGGCCTTTCGGCACCGCCCGTAACACCAAGCCTTGCTCCGGTGCGAGTAGGCAAACGGGCCACATCCAAGCGCGTAAAACGCAATCGAATAATCGCAGGCGTAATTTACCTGGGTGCGGTATTGGCCGGCTTGGGCTGGTTCCTTTCGTCTGGAGCTAAATTTCCAATCCCAGATGTCGCTGGGCAGTCAATATCAACTGCAACCTTGAATTTGGAAAAGGCAGGCTTTAAAGTCACCTCAGCTGAAGTATTTTCTGAGACTGTGCCTAACGGAACAGTAGTTGAGACCGATCCTGCTGCTAATGAATCAGCTCGAAAAGGTGCACTTATCACCTTGAAAGTTTCTAAGGGCCAAGAACGCTACATAATTCCAAGTGATCTGGCGGGAAAAGACCCAAACGAGGTAACCGGTATTTTGCAAGACCTTACTCTTTCGGTAGCAAACACGGTTGAAGTCTTCGATGACAAGATAGCCAAAGGCAAAGTTGTTAGTTCTAATCCAAAGGGTGGCACCAAGGTAAAGCGGAACACACCCGTAACACTCAATGTCTCTAAAGGTCCAGCGCCCGTGATTGTGCCACCTATTGCTGGCCTGAACATTGCAATAGTGACTAAGAAGTTAGAAAAACTGGGATTGGTTGTTGACATCAAAGATCAGATTTTTGATTCAAGTCCAGTTGGTTCAGTGCTGTCCAGTGATCCAACCCCTGGTACAGGTCTGAAGAAAGGTGAAACAATTCACCTGACTATCAGCAAAGGTCCGCCACCCGTTGCTGTGCCAAATGTTGTTGGCCTCGATGTCGACTCGGCCAAAGAGATTCTGGCCAATGCTGGCTTTGAAGTCAGCGTTCAAAGTGAGGTAGTACTTGTTGTTTTGAACAAGGTTTACTCACAAGACCCAGCCGGAGGTTCGATGGCTACGCCAGGCACCACGATTACTCTGACAATCGTGTAATCAATAATGACCCGCTTAACAATTCGACCCAGCACTTCGGCCACTGCCCTACTTATTTTTGTCACGGTAATTTGGGGCTTCACATTCGTCACCAATCAATACGTCCTGAAAACAATGCCGGCCACAGATCTACTTGCCTGGCGATTTTGCCTAGCTGCACTTTTGATGTTGGCTTTTAGGCCAAAAGCGATTAGCCAACTTTCTCGAACCGAACAAAAGCATGGCGTAATTCTTGGTCTTTATCTCGGCTTGGGTTATCTGGCCCAAATGATTGGATTAACCAAAACCACAGCAACCGCCTCAGGATTCATCACAGGAATGTTTGTGGTGCTAACACCGATTGTTGGCGGCCTAATTCTGCGTCAAAAAATCTCGGCATTTGCTTGGCTTGCCGTTGTCTTGGCTGCAGTTGGGCTTTCCTTAATTGCGCTCAAAGGAACCACGGTCGGCAGAGGCGATTTGATTACTTTGGTTTGCGCCGTAATGTTTTCATTTCACATAGTTTTTCTCAGTCGCTGGTCCAAATCTGAAATCGTTTTTGGCTTAACTACTTTGCAGTTGCTGGTCACTGGAATTTTCAGCCTATTACTCAGCTTGGCTACTGGTGGACCAAGCGTATCGAGCGATGGCATGGTGTGGCTCTCCATCGCCATCCTGGTTTTGTTTGCCTCATGTTTGGGTTTCTTTGCTCAGACTTGGGTGCAAAGTAAGGTAAGCGCAACCAGAGCTGCCATCATTTTGACGATGGAACCAGTGTTCGCAGGCATCGCAGGAGTCACTATTGGAACCGACGATTTGAGCAAGAGATTAGTTGCTGGAGCACTCTGTATTTTGACTGCCATGTACTTGGTGGAACTCAGGCCCAACAAACCCGAGGCCATAATTTCCTTAGAGCGTTAACGAATTCGCAGCATGTCGGCGACTTGGAAGGCCAAGTCCAGACTCTGCACTCGGTTCAACCGTGGGTCACAGGCAGTTTCATATCGGAAGGGTAAATCGGCTTCGGCGACTCCACTGACACCACCTAGGCACTCGGTTACATCATCACCAGTTAGCTCGATGTGGATTCCGCCTGGATGAGTGCCAGCTGCGCGGTGGACTTCAAAGAAACCCTTAACCTCATCGAGCACATCATCAAACAAGCGGGTTTTGTGTCCAGATGCAGCTTCCTTGGTGTTGCCATGCATTGGATCACACATCCAAACCACTGGCTGGTCAGTATCTTGAACCGTTTTCACCAGCGCCGGCAACACATCACGAATAGTGCCTGCACCCATGCGCGTAATGAAAGTTAGTCTGCCTGGGATCTTTTCGGGATTCAGCTCATCCAGTAGAGCGTGCACAATTTCGGGCGTGGACTTAGGACCGAGTTTTATGCCAATTGGATTCTTGATTTTGGAAACAAAATCAATGTGCGCACCATCGAGATCGCGCGTTCGCTCGCCTACCCAAACGAAGTGACCAGAAACATCGTACAAATTTCCCGAACGAGAATCTATGCGAGTCAATGGCTTTTCGTAATCTAAAAGCAGAGCTTCGTGGCTAGCATAAACATCTGCCCTTCGGAATTCTTCTGGATCTGCGCCGCATGCTGTCATAAATGAAATAGCCCGATCAATGTCGGCGGCCATTTCTTCGTAGCGCTTCCCCGGTGTTGACTCGCTCACAAAATCTTGATTCCACGCGTGCACCTGTCGCAGGTCAGCATAACCACCTTGTGTGAATGCGCGTACGAGGTTCAATGTGGCGGCACTGGCGTGGTAAGTCTGTACCAAGCGCATCGGATCTGGAGTACGGGATTCGGCGGTGAACTCAAGTCCATTGACTGCGTCGCCACGGTATGACGGAAGTGAAACATCGCCAATTGTCTCCAGGCCAGCGCTTCGCGGCTTGCCATACTGTCCGGCAATTCGACCTATCTTGACCACCGGCAGCGATGCTCCATAGGTGAGCACGATAGCCATCTGCAGCAGCGTCTTGAGTCGAGCGCGAATAGAGTCAGCGGTATTTGCTGCAAAAGTTTCAGCGCAGTCCCCGCCTTGTAAAACAAAAGCCCGACCTAGGGCGACTTCACCCAGTTTCGTCGTCAGGTCATCACACTCGCCAGCGAAGACCAATGGGGGTAAACCGCGCAGAATGCTTTGTGCCTGCGCAAGTGCCTCAGCATCTGGCCATTCAGGCTGCTGTGCGGCTGGCAAATTGGGCCAAGTAATTTCACTCACGCTATCTAGGTTAGTCGGGCAAGGCGAGTAACACTAAATCCAGAAACGAAATCTCCCGGCTGAAGTGCTTTTAGTTTTAGGAGCTAACCACGATGCGCGTAAGTAAAATGTGCCCGATAGATTAGAAGCCATGACTGTTAAAAAAGTAGCCCTCTTAACCGCAGGCGGTCTAGCCCCTTGTTTATCTTCCGCAGTTGGCGCACTTATTGAGCGCTACACCGAAGTCGCTCCGGACATCGAGATCATTGCCTACCGCAATGGCTACCACGGCCTACTTCGTGGCGATTCAATCAAGGTAACTGATGAAGTTCGGGCCAACGCTCATTTACTTCAAGCATTCGGTGGCTCGCCAATCGGCAATAGCCGAGTCAAGCTCACCAACGTTAAAGACTGTGTGGCTCGTGGCCTGGTCAAAGAGGGTGAAGACCCGCAGAAGGTTGCTGCCGACCAACTTGTTGCCGACGGTGTTGATGTATTGCACACCATTGGTGGCGATGACACCAATACTGCGGCCGCAGATTTAGCGGCTTACCTCGCTGGAAATAATTACGGTCTCGGTGTTGTCGGACTTCCTAAAACCATTGACAACGACGTCTTCCCGATTGCGCAGTCACTAGGCGCTTGGACCGCTGCCGATGAAGGTGCTCGCTACTTCAGCAATGTAGTTTCAGAACACACGGCAAATCCACGCATGTTAATCGTGCACGAAGTTATGGGTCGTCACTGTGGCTGGCTAACGGCAGCAACAGCTGTTAGCTACCAGAAGTTTCTTGATGAAACGAAGTGGCTAGACGCTTTTGGAGTTGCCCGGATTCGCCGTGACATTCACGCGGTTTATGTACCCGAACTCGACATTGACTTGGCCGCCGAAGCAACTCGCTTGAAGGCTGTCATGGACGAACTTGGCAATGTGAACATCTTCCTAAGTGAAGGTGCGGGCGTTGATTCCATCGTGGCCGAACTTCAGGCACGCGGCGAAGAAGTTCCGCGTGATGCCTTCGGCCATGTGAAGATTGACAAGATTAACCCTGGTGAATGGTTTGCCAAGCAGTTTGCTCCAATGATTGGCGCCGAGAAGGTGCTGGTTCAAAAGAGCGGCTACTACTCCCGTTCCGCCCCTGCCAATGCGCGAGATCGCGAACTCATCAAGGCCTGCGCCGAAGTTGCAGTTCAGGCAGCACTTGATGGTGTGAGTGGCTTGGTCGGTCAAGATGAAGATCAGGGCAACGTAATTCGTGCTTGCGAGTTCGAGCGCGTAGCCGGAGCTAAGCCGTTTGATACAAATCAAGATTGGTTCAACGAATTGCTGAACAACATCAACCAGCCAAAAGGTGCGCCTGTTTCAGGTCACTAATAATCTCGAAATATGCCTACCTCGAATCGCGCGCTGAAAGAGAATGCAATTCTCGAAGCAACTTTGGCGCAGCTTCAAGAAACTGGCACGGCAAACATTTCGATGCAGCAAATCGCTAATCGCTGCTCTATGACCCGCAGTGCTGTGTATCAATACTTTGCATCGGTTGAAGATATCTTTGCCGAACTAGTGATTAACGACATGGCCGATTTGGTGAATCAGATTGAGGCACAGATTCAAGACATTTCTGATCCACTGCTGCAGATCCACGCTTGGGTTGAACAATCACTGGCTCACCTATCGGATGGACAGCATGCCCAAATCCGAAAGTTAAGCGAAATTAATCTCGCTGATGCCAAGCGAAACCTGCTTAGAATCCTGCATGGTCAATTCATGTTGACCTTGATGAACCCCGTGGCCAAGGTGTATCCAGATAACGCCGAATCCGCATGCGCTTACATTTCCGCTATCGTGAACTCTGCTGCCAATCGAATTGATGCCGGGGCCGACTTTGAAGTTGAACTTAATGCTGCTTTGAAGTTTGTAACCGCAGCGCTCGCCAATTAAAAGCCGGCCCCCGTAAATCAATTAACTACTTTGAGACTTTTACAGTCCAAGCAAACGTAGTTCGAGCACCGCGAAGATTCTCGGCGGCCGTAGCCGTCACTACGCAATCACCAGCAGCTAGACCTTTTACATACACATTCTTTGCAGTTGCGGTGATAGAGCACAGTCTGCTGTTGTTTACCGCCCACGTCAGCACCTCACCGCGGTTAGTCACTAGCGGCAACTTGGCAAGTTCAGTGGATCGACCTTTTATTAACCTAAAGGTGCTCGGCTTCGTGGACCACTTCGCAACAGTTTGCGATTTTTTAACTGGCGAGCTGAAGGCAATCAATTGCAGAGTGTCTAGGCTGCGATCACTAAGACCATTGAAGTCTCGTTCGATATAAATTCCACAGGTCACCAACTGGCAATCAACATTGCCCTTAGAGCCCTTGAATTCGCCCCAAACTTTAAATGGAACCGGCTTGCTAGCATCGACCCCACCCATACCCAAAGCAGCGGGCCAGACCGATGCCCAGACAGCATTGGCATTGTCACAGTTGGTTGGTCGAGCTGACACATCGCTGATAGCACACTCGCGAACATAAACACCTTGGTTAGTTGCCAGACCATTGATGGTTATCGTAAAGACCTCGCCGGCATCTACGAAGTTGGTTGCCCTGCTTGCGGTTATGGTCAAATTGCTAACCTTGATTGGGATGAGAGTGTCCAAACTGCGATCGCTAAAATCGACATGGTCACGCATTGTCATAATCGCGCAGTTGGCTGGTGCACAATCTTTCCCATTGATAGTGCGTAAAACTTTGAACGGCTGACTTTGCGACGGATCTGATGCGCCACGGCCAGGTCCAATCCAGAGGGATGAGCCAACATTTTGCTGCTTTGTGCAGTCATTCGGGTCACTGGACGGAGCACCATTGATGAGATAGCACTCACGGACATAAACACCTTTACCGGTCGGCAAATTGTTTACTTTGACCGAGATGATCTGGCTATCCGCAATTCCAAATGATTGGGACAAGCTGATTGAAAGGCTGTCGGCTTTCGCTGACGTAGCAGTTAGGCCACTAATCAGAAGCGCTGCGGCCAATGCAACCTTGAGTTTCTTTAACATGATGTTCCTTCTGTATTTGCGTTTCGAGATGACTTGTCTTGCATTGATAACTTGCTGTTTTGCCTGAATTTGTAGACCTCTCGAAGTTTTATTTGAATGTGATTGGCACGATTACATCTGCACTTCGGTTCTCACTGTCGGTGTGATCAGCTCGAGTAACGACGGCACATTTGGTGACTTTGCAATCTGTCTCGTCAATCATGCGGGCAACGGTTACTTTCACTTGAAATGAGCCCAGCTTGGTGAATTTCTTCACCGCACTCGATGGCACAAACCACGGCTTGTGTGAGGTAATCCAAATAGATCCTTTTGATGAGCCCTTGATGTTGATTCCGCCGTAGCAATGTTCAGGCTTAGTGTTCGGTTTGGGCATTTCACAAAAAGCGACATAGATTCCAAAATCGCGGTTGTACTTTTTTCCAACTACCGTCAAGGTTTGCCCGTCAACTACGGCTCGGGCTGGAGTTACTGTCAAAATCTGACCGGAAGCACCTCGACCTGATGCCGATTTGCCCTTAGTTGTGGCGGCAATACTACTTAACGGCATCACCAAACAAAGTCCAAGAGCAATCAGGATTTTTGCAAACTTCACAAATAGAAAACTATTGAAAATTCAATTTTTAATTCTGACAAAGTGTCAGACAAATAGGCGGATTTGTGAGGTTGCCAGCGGGCTTTGCGAATTGATTAGCGCCAAGTGTGTGCCAAGCGCGGGGTTCGCCATTTAACAGGGCCAAAGGCTAGCAACTTAACTTTCTGGACGCTTCGCCTTGGCACGAGATGCGTACATATCGACATACTCTTGGTGGGTCAGTTCCATGATCTTGTACATGATTTCGTCGGTGAGTGAACGAAGAACAAACCGATCTTCTTCCATTCCGTAGTAGCGCGAGAAATCAAGTGGCTTTCCAATTCGAATGCCGACATCGACGTTGAAGTTTGGTCTAGTCCGACCAATCGGTTGCACTTTATCGGTATTGATCATGCCGATCGGAATAACGGGTACGCGTGCCTCCAGTGCCATTCGGGCGACGCCAGTTTTACCGCGATACAACTTTCCATCTGGTGACCGTGTGCCTTCTGGATAAATACCAAGCAAGTTTCCTTCTTTGAGGATTCGAACGCCGGTGTCGATAGCCGCGGTACTTGCATTGCGGCCACCAGTTCGATCGACTGGAACCTGGCCAGCTCCTTTAAAGAATGCAGCCGTCACTTTCCCTTTTACACCAGTTCCAGTGAAGTACTCACTCTTGGCCAAAAACGTGATCTTGCGCGGCACTTTAACGGGCAAAAAGATTGAATCAGAAAATGACAAATGGTTGCTGGCCAGAATTGCTCCACCTTCAGCCGGAATGTTCTCCAGCCCAATTACCCAAGGGTGAAACGACACGTCGATAGCTGGGCCAATTGCCACATTTTTGAGAAACTTGTAAAAGCCTTCAGATTCTGACACAACCAATACGCTAGTCACCCTGGGCCCCAACTGCAAAACACTTGCCGAAAAAGTGGGGTTAGCCCAAATTTAAGTCGCTAAACCTGCCACACTTAAGTAATCTTTTCGGAAATAGCGAAGTGAGGTTTCAGTCAGATGCGCGAACTTTTTGAGCCGCCACTCGCCCCACAAATTTCCACTGGCAACCTATCCGACCACGTTGAATACAATGCCAGAGCTCATCCAGAACACGCTGTTTTTGCCACTGCTTCAGATGCTGGGTGGAATCCAATTTCGAGTGTGCACTTTCGCAATCAAGTACGCGGCGTTGCCAAGGGTTTAATTGCAGACGGGATTGCCACTGGCGACCGAATCGCCATCTTTGCACGCACTGTGTATGAATGGTCGGTTGTCGACTATGCCATCTGGTATGCGGGGGCAATCAGCGTGCCAATCTATGAGACTTCGTCCCCCGAGCAAATCGAATGGATGATGTCGGATGCCAATGTGGTGGCAACTTTTTTTGAAACTAACCGAAATGTAGTTTCCTTCAATGAGGTTGCTGAACGATTGCCGAAAATGACAAATCGATATGTATTTTCCGAAGGCGCTCTGGCTGACCTGACCACTCGTGGGCAAGAAATTTCTGATGAGGTGTTGGAGCAGCGACGTACCAAAGCAACGCCTGAAGACATTGCCACGATTATCTATACCTCGGGCACAACCGGTCGGCCAAAAGGCTGCATGCTTACTCATGGCAACTTCATGGCGGAATGTGACAACTTGATTCAAATCTTGCCGGAGGTTTTTGGAACTCCTGAAGCTTCCACATTGCTGTTCCTGCCTCTTGCACATGTATTCGGGCGAATGATCGAACTGGCGATGTTTCGTGGCCGAGTAACTATTGGGCATTGCCCCAATCCAACTGCCTTGTTAAAGCAACTGCAATCCTTCAAGCCAACATTCTTATTGGCGGTGCCTCGGGTATTTGAAAAGGTCTACAACACCGCTGGCACCAACGCGCAAAAAGAAAGTCCCATCAAAGGCAGAATTTTTGACAAGGCAGCAGCCGTTGCGATTGCCTACAGCAAAGCGACCGAGAACGGCAAAGCCTCGCTTATTTTGAAATTCCAGCATTCACTTTTCGACAAGTTGGTGTACAGCAAGCTGCGCACAGCCATGGGTGGTCGCGTCACGCATGCCATCTCCGGTGGCGCATCATTAGGCGCACGGCTTGGGCATTTCTATCGTGGACTTGGCATCATGATTTTGGAAGGCTACGGCATGACCGAAACCACTGCTGGAGCCACAGTGAATCGACCGCAAGCGCTAAAGATCGGCACGGTTGGCAAACCGGTTCCAGGCACCGGCGTGCGCATTGCCGATGACGGCGAAGTGCTACTGCGCGGTCATCACATCTTTAAGGGCTACTGGAATAACGAGGCGGCAACTGCTGAACTGCTCGGCGAAGATGGCTGGCTACATAGCGGTGACATTGGCGAGCTAGATTCGGCGGGCTTCCTGAGGATAACTGGACGGAAAAAGGAATTAATCGTCACTGCCGGCGGCAAAAATGTTGCGCCAGCGGTGCTTGAAGATCGGCTTCGGGCCCACCCGTTAATTAGTCAGTGTGTAGTAGTTGGTGACGCCCTGCCCTACATCGCAGCCCTAGTGACTCTTGATGAAGATGCACTACCTGCGATCTTGGAAGCTAACAAGATTGCAAAAGAACCAATGGCTCAATTGGTCACTAGCAAGGAAGTTCGGGCCTTAGTCCAGCAAGCGGTGAACGATGCTAATAAAGCGGTCTCTAATTCTGAGGCGATTAAAAAATTTGTTATCTTGCCGCACGACCTCACCATTGACAATGGCTATTTGACCCCGAAGTTAAGTATTCGTCGGCATTTGATTACCGTAGATTTCGCTGAGCAAATCGCCAGCATGTATCGCTAGAGGAAGCCATGGCCACGAAAAAGCCTAAAGTTCAAGCAGTACGCAAGCCTCAAACTACAGCCCTGGAAGTGCATCCAGCGCTGATCATTGGATTAATTGTCAGCGCATTTATCGCAACCCGATATTGGGCAGCGGCTGCAGGCTTACAGTGGATTAACTACCCAAATGGCAAGGCGCTGTTTTCTGATGTCACGCTTTATGACTTCTGGGGATTCAATATTGCTAAGGGAACTTTCCCAAATGGTCCGGGCATTCCAACCGATCAACTTTGGACAAATGATGCTTGGCAATATCCGGCGCTAGCAGCAATGATATTTATCCTTGGTGTCAAAATTCACACCGGCATGTCGGGCTTCATCTCACTTGCAATAGCAGCTGATGCTGTTCTGTTGGGACTCTTGATTTGGGCAGGCCGGCAGCAGAAATACGCAAATGGTCGAGTTGCCAGCAAGGCCAACTACATCCCAGCTTTGATTTGGTTGAGCGCGCCGCTATTAGTTGGTCCACTACAAGTTGGCCGCTTTGACGTTTTTCCAACACTTGCTATTGTTGCTGCCCTACTTGCAACAACAAGTGCCAGACGCTTTGGCATCTTCATCGCCCTTGGCTTTTTGCTAAAAGTGTGGCCAGTCTTTGGCTTACTTGGGCTAGCTAAATCGAAATTTAAAGAAGGTTTCTTGTGGTTTGCTGGCGTAAGTGTTTCGGTGACCGCACTCTTATATTTGTGGTGGCCGGGCAGTTTGTCCTTCATCACTGGCCAGGGTAAGCGTGGGTTACAGATTGAATCAATCGGCGCTCTGCCCTACATGATGTTTGGTCAAAAAGATGATCGCAATGCCATTGCGTTTCGCTACGGTTCTTGGGAAGTTAATGGACCAGGAACAAAATATGTCTCACTGGCCATGACTCTGGTGTTGGTGATCTTGATCGCAATTCTGGCTTGGTGGCGTTGGCAGGGCCGACTCGAAGCAATTCCTGGTGCCGACATTGCCTTACTTGCCGTTTTAATTTCAATGTGTACGAGCCGAGTGCTTTCACCGCAATATTCAATCTGGGTAATGGGACTTTTGGCCGTGGCTGCTTTTAGTCAACAACCACGCTTCTGGACCATCGCTGGCCTGCTGTTAACTTCAGTGGCACTTGGTCAATACCTGTTCCCTGGGAAGTACAGCAACTTCCAGCTTCTTCATACCGATGGAGTGATGATTCAAACTTTGCGTATTGTCTGCTTGGTTGCGGCAACCGTGATGTGTTGGCGCAATGTAGTTAAGCGGTTGAAGCCGGCCAACTAATCCAGAAGCAGTTTTAAGGTAGTAGCGGCGTTATCCCAAGTCCAGTGCTGTTCAATCCAAATTCGGCCAGCAGCGCCAAGTTGTTTGCGAAGCGGTTCGTCATTGAGTAATCGCACACAAGCTCGAACAATCTCTTCCTGACTTCGCCCCTGCACAACTAAGCCGGTCTGTCCGTTTAGCACCGCATCTGGCGCGCCACCAGAATCGCCAGCAATAACTGGTAAGCCACTTGCCGACGCTTCTAGATAAACAATGCCTAAGCCTTCAACATCCCAGCCCGCATTTCGGGTGCGACATGGCATGGCAAATACATCGCCCGTTAGATACCAAGTAGGCAAGTTCGCATAATCAACTCGGCCGGCAAAGTGCACCGAATTTTGCAACCCTAGCTCGCGAACTTTCTTCTCAAGCGCCCCGCGATAAGGACCATCGCCCACAATCACAAGCGCTACATTTGAAACTTCGCGAGCAATTGCAGGCAATGCATCGATAAGAGCGTCTTGACCTTTGCGTGCCATTAAGCGCGAAACACAAACAATTGTCGGCCGACCGCTAAACCCGATCTGTTCGCGCAACACATTCGCCGAAGCCAACTGAGACGGATTGAATAACACCGGATCCACTGCGGGCGCCAGTTTCACTAACTTGTTTTGATCTTGTTTGCGCAGCGCTGTGGCAATGCGAGTTTTGGTGTAGTCACCTAGGTAAGTAAGCACATCAACCGATGTGCCAATCTTGCGAATCGCAGAAGAGGTGACTGGTGTGCGCGCCCAGCCAACTTCATGACCATGAGTTAGCGCCACGATTTTGGTAACACCGAGTGGTCGAAGTTTAGGTGTCATCAAGGCAAGTGGAGCTGCTGCGCCGAACACCACGCGAGTTGCCCCAGTCTCGGCAATAACTTGGCGAACTAATTTAAAGGTTGAATTAGTTGGCAATAAAACAGCATGTGCACTGCGCACAACTCGATAGGCCTGCTGGGCATCAAACTCGGCATCTCCAGCAAACTTTGAGGTAACAACGGTCACATCAGCGGGATTAAACCTGCGAACGAGTTCATACACAAAAGTTTGGATGCCACCGGAGCGTGGCGGGAAGTCGTTGGTTACGAACACGGTATGGGTCATGCGGCTGCCACCGCACTACTGCGCCCCGCGCCGGATTGACCCTCAAACCACATGAGTCCATCTTGCCCTAATGCGGTTAGCCAGTTGCGCTGGCTCCATCGGAATTAACATCCGAGTTAGCAGAGCCCGAACCTTTAATCAAGCGCAGTGGCTTTACTAATCCGGCATCGGCCAGAACTTGTAGCACTGGCGCATCCTGCTCAATTGATGACGGCATAGGTCCAAGTAACGCGGTGACGACACAGTCACCACATTCAATGTCGCGGACAACGCAAGTTTGGCAATCTATTAACACGGCTACTCCTTAGGGGACTTGCAGTTTCTACCGATGGGACGGGTCTTGAATTAACTCAAAAGTAATTTGCGCCTCTGACATTTTTTGTCGGCATCTAGCCCTAAGGTTTAGTCAGTGCCTAGATTGAGGTTTTAAATGCTTGATGTTGGATTCATACTGAACCGCTCCCCATTGGGCCGGCTTTGGACCGACAGCGTTTTTGTGATCGTTGACCTTGAAACCACTGGCTTTTCTTCTAGCTTTTCGGCAATCACCGAAATCGGCGCGGTAAAAATTCGTGGCACCGAAGTTTTAGAAGAATTTCAAACTTTTGTGAACGCGGGCGTGTCGATTCCTTGGCGCATCACCGAAATTACCGGAATTTCCCAAAGTCACATTGATGATGCTCCAACACCCGATATAGCACTGGCCGAGTTCCTGGACTTCGCTGAATTTCATGTTGAAGATCAAACAACCGGCTACCCAATTTTGGTTGCCCACAATGCCCCGTTTGATGTTGGGTTCTTGAAGGCAGGCTGCGCACGACATGACATCAATTGGCCGAGTCCAACAACTTTAGACACAGTCAAGTTTGCTAATCGATTCTTACCTAGAGGCACCGTCGACAACTACAAACTCGATACATTGGCAAATCATTTTGCCGTACCCACTGCTCCGAATCACCGCGCACTTGATGATGCCAAAGCCACGACCGAAGTTCTATGGAATTTAATTGATATCGCTGTGCAACGAGTAAGTGCTGATTCGAAAAAGTAATTCTGCGCAATTAGTTCGCGCTTAACGCAAAGCGCTGGCTTACTGAAATCAACACATTCAAAACAGTCGCCGCCGCGCCAGAATCAAGCGACTGGTACGCAACTGGCAGCGCCTTAGCGGTGCGCGATGCGACTGGCTCGGAAACATCGCCAAAGTGAGCTAGTCCCCCAGCGGCGTCATAGGCCACCAAAGCTCCAGCGGCATTCAACGCAACCACATCACGAATGTAAGCGAAGTTGCCGTCACTGCGACCCGAGACAATCGCTCGAATCACATCGGCGTTAAATGCTGGATCGCCACCGCGTAGATGCTCAATAGTTGCGGGCGCTAAACCGAGGCTGGCTGGGTCGAGCACGCTGTGTCGCACTGAGCCGTCAGTCACATCCCAAACTTGCGAAGGACTTGAGGTTGAAAGTTCATCAAGGCCCTCGTCACTTCGCACCACAATCGACTTCAAGCCACGCGA
>RFTJ01000009.1 GCA_009923495.1 Actinomycetota bacterium | reverse complement strand
GCGCCGGCAATGGTCTGTGCCAAAGCATTCATAACTAAAGCATGGCATGAAGTAGGTAATTTCACTGCACCAAAATTCAGTCGTAGGCTAGAGCAATAGTAAGCATGGGTAAGGAGGTGCCAGATATGGCCACCGAAAATGACCCTGCGGAAAACCAACCCCTCGATCCCTTAACAGCTTCCAATTGGATGCTTGACGATGATGATGACATTCTGCTCGCGCCACCGCTTGAGGAATTCTTTTTGGACCTAAGAGTTGCAAAAAAACCTGCTCCAATAGCTCCGCCTCCCAAGATTGATGACATCATTACTGGTGGCTACACCGGTTGGGTGCCAATAATCCGCGCAGGCGAATCATTGGCTGAAGCAGAAAGGCGCGCTGCCGAACATCCAGCAAATCAAACAGCAGGCACATCACTGCCAGAGCCAGAAGCAGCACAGCCAGCTGTAATTCAGGCAGAAGTCGTCATAGAAGAAACCGAAGACATACAGGTCTCGGTATCAGAAATTGTTGCTGACCCTGACACGGTAACTTCACCGGCACAGGCACTAGATCAAGCGCGCAAGCGAATTGCAGCCATGCGAGCAAGTCTGCAACTTAATTTAAATCAGGTTGCAGAAAGTTTTTCTCATCCGATTTTTACACCGCAACTGGCGCAAAGCACTCCACCAGTAGTTCCAAAAGTTGTTCAGCAACCCATTGTCGATCTCGAGAATGAACCGCCCGCATCTGAAAGTGTTGCACCTAGCGAACAGCCATTTATCCAATTTGAACAAGCACGAGTTTTTACACCAACTGACACCGAGCCGCAGCCTGAAGCCTCGGTGCAAAACTCACCGCCAGATCATTCACTCGAATTAATGATTATGCGAGATGAAATTAAGGATTTGCGCGATCGGTTGGATGCCTCGCAAAAACTAATTGAAGAGCTAATGCATCGGTTAGCTAATCTGGCCGAACTGGCCTTGAAACGATAGAACTTATCGGTCCACATCTCCGGCAATAAAGGGCATGGAAGCAACAATTGGTTCTAACATGTCTATTGATTGTCCGCGCAAAACCTCTGGCAGAGCTAGAACTGTATGCAAACTAGCTGGTCGCAATTTAAGCCGGTAGGGGTATTTGTCGCCACGAGAAACTAGAAACCAGGAAGCAATGCCCAGTGGAGTCTCAATACTGTGCTCGTACTCGCCTTCAGGAACTCTTAGCACTTTTGGAATCAATACATTGACTTCATAGCCAATGTGACTCAAGCATTCACCAACACATTCACTAACGACTTCACAAGCAATTTTTACCTCATCAAGTAATTGAAGTAATCGAGCTGAAATGTCGCCCGAACTTCTGGTTGTAGATCTAAAAGTTTGCAACTTAGGGTAGAGCAAATCCGTTGCCAAATTTCGTTGATCTATTGCCAGTCCGCTGGCTCGCGCCGCTGGACCACTTACGGCACAATCAACTACCGCAGGTTGGCTAAGGACACCGACAGATTGGTATTGCCTAAGCTTAGATGCGATTCCTTCTTCAAATGATTCAGTCACAACTATCGAATCTCGAACCAAACCATCCAGTTCCATTAGCCACTTTGCAGTGGGAGCGTGAGTTATGCCACCGATCTGGGTGAGCATGGGATGCATTCGACTTCCGGTAAACAACCGAATGTGATTCACGAATCGTTCACGCATCAGCCTGATGTTTAAGGTCAATTCTTCTTCCAACCAAGGAAAGCCAGCCAGGAAGGCGGCATGGGAAGTTATTCGGCTGACTTCCAAAATCAGTGTGCGTAACCATCGGGCATGGATTGGCACATCTATTCCTAGTTCACGTTCGATTAGTTGGGCTATTCCTACTTCGCCAGAAAATGCACTCAGCCACTCATGTCGATTAGCCAGCCCCAATACTTGGCGATAATCTCGTGACTCGAATAACTTCTCCGCTCCCCGGTGCATGGATCCCAGGACTGGATCTGCAGAGATAATCCTGCCGTTGCTGTGTATGAGATCTAGCTGGCACATTCCGTGAGTAACTGGCGAATAACTAGGAAGATTTAGGACTGAGTCACTTCGAACTGCATCTGCTGGCGAAAATCCAATTCGCTGCCTAATTTCCATGTGGTTAATCGTGCCACAACAATGGTTGCCACTGACAGATAGGCTTGTCTTGTGGTCAATCCATCGGCCGGGAGCGAATCGCCCTGGACCCAAACACCTGCGCGACTTAATGTTGCGGTAATCGGAACCGGACGAGTCGGTTCCGTACTCGGTGCTGCCCTAAGACGGGTGGGACACAAGGTTGTTGCCTGCACTGCTGTCAGTGAATTGAGCAAACTCCGAGCTGAGTCACTTCTGCCTGGAGTGCCCATAAAACAAATATCGGAGGCGGTACAGGCTTGCGACTTACTACTACTCACTGTCCCCGACGATGTTCTAATCGACTTAGTAAGTGGCTTAGCTCAAACAGGTTCGGTAAGTCCGGGCACATTCGTATTGCATACCGCCGGCAGATTTGGAGACGAAGTTCTCGAACCGCTAACAGCGCAAGGTTGCTTGCCGTTAGCAATCCATCCGGTTATGACATTCACTGGAACGAGTGTTGATCTGAATCGCTTATCTGGTTGCCCATTTGCTGTGACTACTCCCGCGCAGTTGCAACCCGTAGCGCAAGCCCTCGTAGTTGAAATGGGTGGTGACCCCGTTTGGGTTCCGCGGCAAAGTCGCGGGCTGTATCACGCAGCATTAACTTTTGGTGCGAATAATCTGATGACATTGGTAAACCAGACTATTGACTTGTTGGTGAAAGCTGGAATTGAGAGTCCTTCGGAATTGGTTGCACCACTTTTTACTGCCTCGCTAGATAACGCATTACGTGCTGGCGAAAGTGCAGTTACGGGACCTGTGGTTCGTGGAGATGTAGCCACAGTCAAAGTGCACATAGATTCCTTGCGAGAAAATCAACCTGAAGTCTTACCTAGTTATCTGGCACTTGCCAGACTCACAGCTGCTCGCGCCTTAGACGCCGACCGGCTCACGGTTAATTCCGCCGAACAACTGTTGGTGGTGCTATCGGATGAGTGATCTAGCAGTCCTTGCGTCACATGAAAGCTTCAGCCAATGGCGAGCAAGCATCTTTGAAGAGCCGATAATGTTTATCCCCACGATGGGCGCACTGCACCATGGACATTTAGCTTTGATAGCAACTGCTCGTAGCTATTTGAAGTCGCACCACAATTCAAGCGGCAAGATTGTCGTATCAATCTATGTAAATCCAACTCAGTTCACCGAAATCTCAGACTTTGAGAATTATCCAAACACCCTTGATGACGACATCAGGTTATGCGACCATAATGCTGTTGATGTGTTGTTCCTTCCCCGCGAGAGTGATATATACCCCGAGGGACTAAATCAGGTTGTATCACTTGATCCAGGCACAAAAGCGCAAGGCCTTGAAAGCATTGGTAGACCTGGGCACTTTGCCGGTGTTATCACTGTACTTGATCGACTATTTAACATTGTCATGCCAAACGCCGCTTTCTTCGGCGAAAAGGATTTCCAGCAATTAGCCGTTGTTACCGATTACTTTTCCAGCAAAAGCGCGCAACTGAAAATAATTTCCGTACCCACGGTTAGGGATTCGTCAGGCATTGCACTCTCGAGCCGGAATGAGCGCCTATCAATCACAGGTCAAGGTTTAGCCAAACAAATCCCGGCAGCATTTGCACTGGCTGAACATCTGCTGAGCGAAGGACATTCAATAGCTGAAACAAGAAATGCGGTAGCTGATTATCTAGCAAACCAGCCGGGCATCTCATTTGAGTACTTCGAAATCCTGACCGATGAATTACTACAGGTTATCGAACCTGGTAGAGCACGAATGCTTCTTGCCGTATCAGTAAATAGTGTTCGACTGATAGACAACCTTCCCGTGGAGATAAGGAAAGAAAATGTTATTAGCGATTGATGTTGGAAATACAAATACCGTTCTTGGACTATTTGATGAAGAAAATTTGGTCCAATCTTGGCGGATTAACACCAACCCCCGAGAAACCGCCGATGAGATTGAATTAACTTTTCGCGGATTGTTGACGGACTACCCAGTAACCGGAATCGCATTATGTTCAACGGTGCCATCAGTACTAAGTGAGATGAGAATTATGCTCAGCCGATATTACGCAGAGGTTCCTACCGTAATTGTCGAGCCGGGCATCAAAACAGGAGTGCCGATAACGACGGACAATCCGAAAGAAGTGGGCGCAGATCGGATCGTTAATTCACTGGCCGCATTCACGTTATTTGGTGGGCCGTGCATCGTTGTAGATTTTGGTACTTCGACAAATCTGGATGTGATTTCAGAAAAAGGTGAGTTCATGGGCGGTGCTCTCGCGCCTGGCATCGAGATTTCTCTAGATGCGCTAGCGACACGAGCAGCCCAGTTGCGCAAAGTTGAATTAGCTACGCCGCGAAGCGTAATTGGTAAAAACACGGTAGAAGCATTGCAATCTGGAATGATCTTTGGCTTTGCTGGGCAGGTTGATGGCCTGGTGGATCGTATTGTTGAGGAGTTGGATTCAGAAGTAAAAGCGGTCATTGCAACTGGAGGTTTGGCGAGCATTGTAGTTGCCGAGTCTGAAACGATAACCTGTCATGAGCCCGATCTAACTTTGATTGGACTTCGTTTGATCTTCGCCAAGAATCAATAATCATCCAAGCCATGAAATGCCCAAACCCATACTGCTGGGCAACTTCACAGACTTAACCCGATAATGTAAAACCAATGTCAAACGAACCATTAGAAGAACTAGATGACCTGCCAGAGCAAATGCAGGTGCGTCGGGACAAACGTGCCAACATTTTGGCAGCTGGCCTTGAGGCATATCCGGTAACTGTCCCAGTTACTACAACTATTGGTGAAATACGTGCGAAGTACGAACATCTAGTGGCCGAAGATGTCACTGGGGATGTGGTCGGCGTAGCTGGCCGAGTCATGTTCCTGCGAAATACCGGCAAACTATGCTTTGCTCAAATTCAAGCTGGAGATGGAACAGTATTGCAAGCAATGTTGTCACTTGATCGAATAGGGGAGGAAGGGCTCGAAGCTTGGAAAGCACTGGTTGACATTGGTGATCAAGTCGCCTTCTCAGGAGAAATTATTAGCAGTAAGCGTGGTGAACTTTCAGTCCTTGCCGATACTTGGATGATGGCCGCTAAGGCACTGCGCCCGCTTCCCAACCCCCACAAACCCCTTAATGAGGAAACTCGCGTCAGACAACGGTATGCAGATTTAATTATGCGAGACACAGCCCGAACGGTAGCTCGGTTGCGACCCGCAGTAATGACAAGCTTGCGAAATAGCTTTGCATCACGGGGATTCATTGAAGTTGAGACACCAATGCTGCAGACCATGCATGGTGGTGCTGCAGCTCGCCCCTTTGTTACCGAATCAAATGCATTCGACATGGAACTATTTCTACGAATAGCACCCGAACTATTTCTAAAGCGGTGCGTAGTCGGCGGCATTGAGCGAGTTTTCGAAATCAACCGAAATTTCCGTAATGAAGGTGCAGACTCGACGCATTCGCCAGAATTTGCCATGTTGGAGTGCTATCAGGCTTATGCCGATTACAACGACATGGCACAGCTAACCCAAGAACTGATTCAAGAAGCCGCTCTGGCAGTGCACGGATCTTTGACTTTTGACTTAGTTGAAGGCGGTAGCCGCGATCTATCCGGACAGTGGGATCGAGTTTCGGTTTATCCAGCAGTGAGCGCTGCGGTTGGTCAAGAAGTTACACCGGAGACGCCAATCGAAACCCTACGAACACTGTTGAAAGATGCGGGGATATCGCCAGATCCGAAATGGATTGCTGGAAAGTGCGTTGAGGAGTTACTCGAACACTATGTCGTTGGAAAATTCACTAAGCCAACTTTTGTTATCGACTACCCGGTTGACACTTCGCCACTGGTCCGCGACCACCGCGCCACTAAAGGTGTAGTTGAAAAATGGGATTTGTACATTGCAGGATATGAAGCGGCGACTGGATATTCCGAATTAGTAGACCCAGTCATTCAACGGGAGCGCCTCGTTGCTCAATCCTCGCTAAAAGATGGCGGTGATTTAGAGGCGATGCAGTTGGATGAAGACTTCTTGCGGGCGCTTGAATATGGCATGCCACCTACGGGGGGTATTGGTGTTGGAATTGACCGACTACTGATGACCTTAACGGGCTTGAATATTCGAGAAACTATTCTCTTTCCGTTAGTAAAGCCTGAGTAACCGTGCCAGTAGTAATTCGACCAGCTCGGACCGGTGATGTTTTAACTATTCGTGGCTTGATTGACACTTATGCTCCAGATCGCAGGCTGCTATCAAAACACACTGTGACCATTTATGAGGATGTCCAAGAGTTCATTGTTGCTGAAATAGACGGGCAAGTTATCGGTTGCGGCGCATTGCACGTGATGTGGGAAGACTTAGGCGAAGTTCGCACTCTTGCAGTAAAGCCTGAAATGCAAGGTAAGGGAATAGGATCTCAGATACTTGACGCCTTACTTGGACAGGCAAAATCATTAGGCTTACGCAGATTGTTTTGCCTTACCTTTGAAACAGAGTTCTTCGGTAAGGCAGGTTTTGTTGCAATTGAAGATGCCCCTGTTGATGCCAGCGTTTACGCCGAGTTGCTGCTATCGGGCGATGAAGGTGTAGCCGAATTCCTTGATCTAGAGCGAGTAAAACCAAATACTCTTGGCAATACTCGAATGCTGCTGCAGCTTTAACTGCATTGGAGTGCAGGCTATTTGCCGACTAAAATGGGAAAGTGAAAATCCTCGTTATTGGCAGCGGAGCGAGAGAACATGCACTCGTACATTCGCTAAATAAGGATGAGGAAACTGAAGTATTTTGTGCGCCAGGAAACGCCGGCATTGCTCTTGAAGTCCTAACTTTCCCACTTGATGTGCTTGATTCAGACCAAGTCCGCGCATTGGCAACTAAGTTATCCGCAGACCTAGTGGTAATTGGTCCCGAAGCCCCACTAGTTGCAGGCATCGCGGATGAATTGCGAAAAGCAGGATTTGCAGTTTTTGGACCAGATAAAGCAGCAGCCCAACTTGAGGGAAGCAAAGCATTTGCCAAAGAAGTAATGTTTGCTGCGGGAGTACCAACTGCTCATTCATTTGTTTGTACTAATGCAGAGCAAGTTGAGGCTGCTCTAACAGAATTTGGCGCTCCGTTTGTCGTGAAGGAAGATGGCTTGGCAGCGGGCAAAGGCGTTGTAGTAACTGATGATTATGCAATTGCCCTGCTCCATGCGATGTCCTGCATCGAAGGTCGCCAATCCGGTGCCGTTGTAATTGAGGAATATCTCGCTGGACCCGAAGTAAGTTTGTTTGGCATAACCGATGGCAATACGGTACGGGCCTTGTCGCCAGCACAAGACTTCAAGCGAGCGTTAGATAATGACGAGGGCCCGAATACTGGTGGCATGGGAGCATACTCACCACTTGATTGGGCCCCAGCAGATTTAGTAGAACAAACTTTGGAAAAAGTACTTCAACCAACAATCACTGAAATGGCAAAACGCGGAATCCCATTTTCTGGACTGCTTTATGCGGGCTTAGTTCTAACGCCAAAAGGAATTAAAGTAATCGAGTTCAATGCGCGATTCGGAGATCCAGAGACCCAAGTCGTACTAGCAAGATTAAAGTCATCACTGAGCGAGTTACTATTTGCTGCAGCAACCGGAACACTGGACCAAATTGAATCACTTGAATGGTCAGATGAGTCAGCTATCACGGTTGTGCTAGCAGCACAAGGTTATCCAGACAATCCACAAACAGGAGCGGAAATTTCTGGCCTTGAAAGCGTGGCAAAGCATGATGCTGTTGTATTCCATGCGGGAACGAAATTAATTGATTCGAAAATTCAGGTCAGTGGTGGTCGGGTTCTTTGTGTTACAAGTACTGGCGAGAATTTGCAAAGTGCGCGAGAAAAGGCTTATGCAGCAGTAGCAGAAATTGACTACTTTGGCAGTCACCACCGCAGTGATATCGCATTGAAAGCGCAACAGGGAGAGATTAAAGTGCCATGACAAAACCGAAAATTCCAAATGTATTAGCCAACCGGTATGCATCTACCCAGATGGCAACTATTTGGTCTCCGACCAACAAGATAATTGCCGAACGCCAATTATGGATTGCTGTCCTTCAAGCGCAAAAATCTTTAGGCATAGAGGTTCCCAATGGTGTGATTGGGGACTACCAAAAAGTTATTTCACAAGTTGACCTTGACTCCATTGCTCTACGTGAAAAAGTTTCGCGTCACGATGTGAAAGCGCGCATTGAAGAGTTCTGTGCTCTTGCTGGTCACGAACACATTCATAAAGGAATGACCAGTCGAGACCTGACTGAAAATGTCGAGCAGTTACAAATTATGCAATCGTTAAAGTTAATAAGATTTAAGGCCGTTGCGACGCTTGCGGTTCTTACCGAGCTTTCAGTTCGATACTGCGATGTAGCGCTTACCGGCCGTAGTCATAATGTGGCTGCACAAACTACAACTTTGGGAAAACGTTTTGCATCGGCAGCCGATGAACTACTTATTGCAATTGCTCGACTGGATGAGTTGATTAAGCGCTATCCACTTCGTGGCATTAAAGGTCCGGTCGGTACGGCACAAGACATGCTTGATCTACTAGATGGCGACGTTCGCAAACTAGATGAGCTGGAAGTCAATGTTGCAAAGCACCTCGGTTTTGCAAATGTTCTGACCAGCGTTGGTCAGATTTATCCACGCTCACTGGACTATGACACCATCTCAGCGTTAGTTCAACTAGCCGCTGGCCCGAGCAGTTTGGCGCTGACCATTAGATTGATGGCTGGCCATGAGTTAGTGACAGAGGGGTTCAAGGAGGGTCAAGTAGGTTCTAGTGCGATGCCACACAAGATGAACACGCGCTCCTGCGAGCGAGTGAACGGTTTTGCGGTAATTTTGCGCGGCTATGCGAGTATGACCGGAGAGCTTGCGGGGTCGCAGTGGAATGAAGGCGATGTCTCCTGCTCAGTAGTCAGACGCGTGGCTTTGCCTGATGCATTCTTTGCCCTTGATGGTTTATTGGAAACCATGCTTACCGTCCTGCAGGAGTTTGGCGCTTTCCCGGCAGTTATTGAACGTGAACTGCAACGTTACCTGCCATTCCTAGCGACAACAAAAATTTTGATGGCTGCCGTTCGCAAAGGTGTCGGGCGCGAAACCGCGCACGAAGTAATTAAAGAACATGCAGTACAAGTAGCCCTAGAAATGCGAGGCCCTGCGGGCGGTGATGGCAACGATTTATTAGCCCGGCTAGCCCAAGATGGCCGACTAGGTCTAGATGTGTTGGAGTTGGAGTCATTACTAAATAATCCACTTGAATTCACTGGTGCTGCCCGCGAACAAATTTCTTCATTAGTTCGCAGCTCGACGATGGTCATAATTACTGATTCTGAGGCAGCAAACTATCGACCGGAGCCAATTCTGTGACCAACATCGCTCAAGATTATGAGCTACCCGCGGAGTATCAACATATTTACTCCGGAAAAGTTCGCGATCTATATGAAACTCCTGATGGCAAATTATTATTTGTCGCATCAGATCGAATTTCAGCTTTTGATTACGTACTACCAACGACCATTCCGGATAAAGGACGAATTCTGACAGCGATGTCGCTTTGGTGGTTCGATCGACTTGAAGACATCGTGCCCAATCACATAATTTCGACCAACGTGCCCTTTTCAGTCAATGGCCGGGCAACAATTTGCGAACCCCTCGAGATGTTCCCGATTGAATGTGTTGCTCGAGGTTATTTAACTGGATCTGGGCTCCTAGACTACAAAAACTCAGGGTCAATTTGCGGTGTCGGATTGCCACCCGGGCTTGTAGATGGTTCTCGACTGCCCAAGCCCATCTTTACACCTGCCACAAAAGCAGCAGTAGGAGATCATGACGAGAATGTGACTTTCGACGAAGTGATGACTGCCATCGGCCAAGAAGAGGCGCAACAGCTCCGACGGATAACAATGAACGTTTATCAATCGGCCTCCGAGATTGCCGTTAAGCGGGGCATCATTTTGGCGGATACGAAATTCGAGTTTGGGCTCGGCATGAAAGGATCAAACAAAAATCGAATCGTACTGGCCGATGAGGTGCTAACTCCGGACTCATCAAGGTTCTGGCCTGCTGATCAATGGGCGCCCGGAAACTCGCAACCGTCTTACGATAAACAGTTCGTCCGTGACTGGTTGCTATCTGCGGATTCAGGCTGGGACAAGAACTCTGGCGAAGTCCCACCAGCATTACCAGCAGATGTGGTTGAGAAAACTCGTAATCGATATGTTCAAGCCTATGAGACGCTTACTGGAAAGCGTTTTCAGTAATTCGGAATTTACTAGCCAGGCCTATTCGAGGCGGTTATTAACATTATTTAATGTTGGACGCTTTGATAAATTTCAATCGTTTGCCTAGCAATTTTGTCCCAACCAAAATCAGTTACAGCACGCAGCCGACCAGCTGTTCCCATCTGTGTTGCAAGACTGCTATCCGAAATCACTTTTATTAGAGCGCTAGCAAAATCATTCTCAAATTTTTCTATGTCAGACTCGTCATAGTGAACTAATAGACCTGTAGTTCCATCAATTACAACTTCAGGGATGCCACCGACATCGCTGGCAACAACCGGAACCTCACAAGCCATAGCCTCAAGATTGACAATTCCCAGCGGTTCATAAATAGAGGGACAAGCAAAAACCGAAGCATGTGAAAGTACTTCAATAAGTTCTGGTCGGGGTAGCTGCTCTTTTAGCCAATGTACACCCGTTCTAGTTTCTGCAAGTTTGCTTATTTGCGCCGATACTTCTGCACCAAGTTCTGGGGTATCAGGTGAAGAGGCACAAATAACTAGTGCTACCTCGTTAGGCAATTGTTCGGCTGCTCGCAGCAAGTGCATAATTCCCTTTTGTCGCGTGATGCGTCCGACAAATAGTACATATGGACGCTGGTAATCAATCCCGTACTTGGCTAATGCGGTTGAATCCGTCACTTTTTTGATTGCTTGGGTATCAATGCCGTTGTAAACCACTTTTACCTTGGCTGGATCCAGTTCGGGGTAGCAAGCCAGGATGTCCTTGCGCATTCCGTTGCTAACTGCGATGACCACATCCGCAGAGTTATAAGATGTTCGCTCGACCCAAGATGAAATCTGGTAACCGCCGCCCAGTTGCTCCGCTTTCCATGGCCGCCTTGGCTCTAGCGAGTGCGCCGTAATAATGTGCGGCCGTCCATGCAGCAGACCGCCGAGGTGTCCGGCCATATTTGCGTACCAGGTGTGGGTGTGAATTACCTGTGAATCCGCAAAATCTCCAAGCATTTCAAGGTTTATTCCTAAGGTTTGGATTGCCGGGTTGGCTTGGGTCAAATTAACCGGAAGCGAATAAGCAGTGGCACCTGGCTTTGGATCGCCGAAACAATGAACTGCTACCTCAATAAGTTTGCGTAGTTCATGAACAAGGTGCTCAACATGCACCCCAGCCCCACCGTAAATGTCTGGTGGCCATTCTCGCGTAACTATGGATATCCGCACACTGTAAGCCTAGACCTATGGATAGGCTAGGGCTGTGCGCAGACGCAATAATGTCCTCTGTATGGTTCTCGCCGGTGGCGAGGGCAAGCGCCTGATGCCACTAACAGCAGATCGAGCGAAGCCTGCAGTTCCATTTGGCGGCTCATATCGGCTAATCGATTTTGTACTCTCAAATCTGGTAAATGCCGGCTTCTTGAGAATTTGTGTACTTACACAGTACAAGTCCCATTCACTAGATCGACACATAACTACATCTTGGCAAGTGGGTGCGCTACTGGGGGACTTTGTTACATCTGTTCCAGCGCAGCAACGACTTGGACCGCGCTGGTACACAGGATCAGCCGATGCAATTTTCCAAAGTTTGAACTTGGTTTACGATTCACTTCCTGATTACATTTTGGTTTTTGGCGCGGATCACGTCTATCGCATGGATGCGTCTCAAATGCTAGAGAAACACATTGAATCAGGGGCAAGTGTGACAGTTGCCGGAATCCGGGTGCCGAAAGAATCTGCAACTGAATTTGGGGTAATTGAAACCGATGAATCTGGAACCCGAATCACAAAATTCCATGAGAAGCCGGCTAACCCACCAACTATTCCGGGCTCGCCAGAAGAGTCATATGCATCAATGGGAAACTACATTTTTAATACTGATGCTTTGATCGCTGCCCTGCAAAAGGATGCAGCAGACGACAATTCAATTCATGACATGGGAACGAACATCATTCCGATGATGACAGCAGCTGGCGAAGCTGCAGTTTATGATTTTGCGTTAAACGAAGTGCCTGGAGCAACTGCTCGCGATCGAGGGTATTGGCGAGATGTTGGAACTTTGGATGCCTATCATGAGGCGCATATGGACTTGGTTTCGGTACATCCGATTTTCAATTTGTACAATGACCACTGGCCAATTCTTACTAACATGCCGGCACTAGCGCCCGCAAAGTTTGTGCAAGGTGGAACGGCCCACGAATCCATCGTTGGAGCTGGATCTATTTTGGCTGGCGCTCACGTGCGCAACTCAGTAGTTGCAAATGCCGTACGCGTAGATGAGGGTGCATACGTCGATGGGGCAGTACTCATGCCTGGAGTTCGGGTAGGGCGTGGAGCTGTTATTCGTAACGCAATTTTGGATAAGAACATCATCGTGCCTGACGGTGCCCAAATTGGCGTTGATTTGGAATTAGATAGGTCACGATACACAGTCAGCGAAAATGGAATTGTAGTTTTGGGCAAAGGCCAGCAGGTGCTTTGAGCTAGTCAGTAAGTCTATGCCTCTCGACCGCAACAATTCTCTTCAAATCTTTGGCATCCCGGTGGAATACCGTATAAGCTCCTGGCGCGAGCGCTGGATCAAAAGCATCAGCAATTTCATGAGCCAATTCGAACTCTTCAGCAAGAGTTTGCATAACCGTGGGCATAACAGGCCGATGAGTGCACAAAACTATTGCATCGTTGACCGATGCTAAGTAGCGCACACGCTCGTGCGCATTTTCCGGATTTAACATATGCCGCTCTTCGCTAAGTGATGCTTCGAGAGCGATTGGTAAACTGCGCGCGCTGGCAAATGGGCCGACCGTATCGCGGCATCTGCGCGAGTCCGAGGAATGAATTGCATTTATTCCGAAGGCGGCCAGCACTGTGGTTAAGCCATGTGCGTGTCCTCGCCCGATAGCTGTTAGCGGGCGACTTGCATCGTTGGCTGCCAGGGCATCGTTTGATAGTTTCCACTCAGCCCGTTTCATTGCTTGCGTGTGCCGGAGTACCAACAGAGGCCTAGTTGGAATTAATTCGGCGGCCGCACGTAACACTTCTGCATCGTGCTCGTAAGAGAGTTTCTTCACCGCTTTACTTAGTGGTAGCCAAACAATTTCATCAACTTCATCGTTCGGAGTAAATGAGCCACCAACAATTGAGGCATGCCAGTAGAAAACGGCTTTCGGCGCCCCCTTAACCAGGTATTGTTGCGTGGGCAAAGGTGCACCTAGTACAACAGCTAAGCCAGTTTCTTCCCGTACTTCTCTGATTGCTGCCGAAATTAGATCCTCGCCAGGTTCTACTTTGCCTTTGGGTAGCGTCCAATCTGAGCGATGAGCCCGATGGATAAGCAAATATTCAGTTTGGGACTTACCTGGGCGACTGACTGCTGCTCCTGAAGCGATCACTGCATCATCGAACACTGCGCAGCCCAACTTTGTTTAGTATGTTTTCAATCTTGCGTGGCGCATTAACTGCGGTCGGTGTCCGACTGGCTGGATGTTTTAAAATCAGCTGCTCTTGGTAATCAGGAATTCGCTCACCCGCAGGAGATAGATTGTGTCGTTGCCAAGCACCATCAGCGCCAAGGTGCCAAGATGCACTTTCGGCAGAGAGCCCTAAATCCAAAACATGTTTTACCGTTTGAGCATCCTGAGCACTTAGTCGAACCAAACATTCAACTCGACGATCTAGATTGCGATGCATCATGTCGGCCGAACCAATCCAAGTCTCGAGCTCGCCGCCATTGTTGAATTCAAATGCACGGCTATGTTCTAGAAACCGACCAAGCACAGAACGAACTTGGATATTTTCAGACAGTCCAATTACCCCAGGCTTTAAGGCACAGGTACCACGCACCAGGATTTCAACTTGTACGCCAGCCCCTGATGCTCGATATAAGGCGTCGATGATTGACTCGTCAACAATCGCATTACATTTAATTCGAATTCGGGCTTCTCGCCCAGACTTGCCGAACTCAGCTTCACGATTTATTCGCTCAATCAGACCTTCGCGAAGCGCGCCAGGTGCGACCAAGAGTCGGTGATAATCTCCCTGAACTGCGTAGCCAGATAAGTGATTGAACAGACTGGCAACATCTTCGCCAATTTCGGGATCAGTGGTTAGTAGGCCGAAGTCTTCGTACAGGCGCGCTGTCTTTGGATTGTAATTTCCGGTTCCGATATGAATGTAACGCCGCAATTTTCCTGCATCGCTTCGCACAACCATACAAAGTTTGGCATGAGTTTTCAGGCCGACTAATCCATAGACAACATGCACACCGGCTTCTTCAAGTTTGCGGGCCCAGTCAATGTTATTTTGCTCATCAAAGCGAGCTTTGATTTCAACAACTGCTAGGACTTGCTTTCCCATTTCTGCGGCATTGATAAGCGCATCAACAATCGGCGAGTCACCGGAGGTTCGGTACAAAGTCTGCTTGATGGCCAGTACATGCGGATCTTCAGATGCCTGCTCAAGGAATAGTTGCATGCTCGTTGAAAACGAGTCATACGGATGATGCAGTAAGACATCTCGGCTTCGCATCACTTCAAGAACATTTGGTGCGCTAGCCGATTCAACGGCTGACAAAGCAGTGCTGGTATGAGGAACAAAAGGTGGTAATTTAAGGTCACCGCGATCTAGCGATACAAGTTCCATCAATGACTTTAGGTCAAGTGGACCCTCAAGTCTGAATACTTCATCTTCGGTCACACCAAGTTCGCTGATAAGCAAATCAAGCACGTGATCGTCCACTGAATTTTCTACCTCCAGTCTGACTGGGGGTCCGAATCTACGA
Source organism: Actinomycetota bacterium (assembly GCA_009923495.1). Classification (NCBI taxonomy): domain Bacteria; kingdom Bacillati; phylum Actinomycetota; species Actinomycetota bacterium. The sequence goes on along the minus strand of RFTJ01000009.1, from coordinate 28,679 downwards.
CGCATCAATTCGCGTTCTAGAGCCTGTAGGAGATTCTCGGCATCGTCTTCTTCAACTTCAAGTTCTTCATTTCGGGTAACACGGAATGTGTGCTGTTGCACAATCTCCATTCCAGGAAAAAGCATGTGAGCATGGGCGCCAATTACATCTTCAAGCGGGACGAACCGCTGCTTACCCACTTGCAAAAATCTGGGTAACGAAGGTGGAACTTTCACGCGGGCAAAAAGTTCATTTCGCGTTTCAGGATTGCGAACCAAGATTGCCAGGTTAAGCGACAAACCAGATATGTAAGGGAATGGGTGAGATGGATCGACAGCTAATGGAGTTAACACTGGGAAAACTTGATCGTTAAACAGTTTTGTCAGAGTAGCTTGTTCTTCATCAGCTAACTGCTCCCAGCGCAGTATGTAAATCCCGTTCGAAACCAATGCGGGCAAGACATCGTGCTTGAAAACGTGGGACTGCTCAGTCATTAATTCATGACTACGAGTCAGTACCGATTCATGAACTTCACTCGGCATTTTTCCACTGGCCGACTTAACCGCAATTCCGGTAGCAATACGACGTTTTAATCCCGCTACTCTGACCATGAAAAATTCATCGAGGTTACTTGCAAAAATGGATAAGTACTTGACTCGCTCTAGAAGTGGCAAATTCTGATCTTGCGCAAGTTCTAGTACGCGCTTATTGAAAGCGAGCCAGGATAATTCGCGATCCAAAAACCGGTCCGCGGGAAGGTCATCAGGCAAGCCCTGATTGGAGTCGGCAGTCGGCATAGGTAAAGGTTGGCACATGAAGGTTAACAAGGTCTAATTGGTAACGCTCATAGCGAATTTTCCCTGCAATATGTGACGAAAGGGCTAATTAACTGCCAAGATTTAATCGTGACGAGGCAATTAGTGATCATGGGAAGTGGCGAGACCAGCCCGACTATGGTTACTGCGCACCAGAAAATTCTGCAGTCAGTTGCAAATTCGCCTAATTCAGCAGTTGTCTTGGACACCCCATTTGGCTTCCAAGAAAATGCTGATGATTTAACCGCCAAGATTCTTGATTACTTCAGCACTTCAGTGGGCCGTGAGATTGCGGTTGTTTCTTATCGATCAGTTACAGAGTCTGCCGACAAGAATGCCCGCGCGGTAAGTGCACTGCGAGAAGCCGAGTGGCTATTCGCTGGCCCAGGCAGTCCAACTTATGCTTTGCGAACTTGGCAAGATTCTGGATTAGCTGAACATGTAAGTGCAGTTCTTAATCGAGGAGCGGCGATTTTTGCTTCCGCTGCGGCACTGACCTTGGGTTCTCATACTGTTCCAGTTTATGAAATTTACAAAGTGGGAGAACAACCACATTGGCTAACAGGTCTTAATATCTTGGAGCAGCACACTGGATTCAAGGCTGCAGTTATCCCGCACTTTGATAATGCTGAAGGTGGAAATCACGACACCCGCTATTGCTACCTTGGTGAAAATCGTCTGCGTGCGTTGGAAGCACAATTACCAGCGGATGTATTCATAATCGGAGTTGATGAACACACCGCTATTAGTTTTGATTTGGATGAAAAGGTTGCATCCGTATTTGGTCGAGGAACGCTTACATTACGAAAAGGTACCTCGGTAACTACCTATCCATCTGGCACAAGAGTTGCATTTGATGATATCGCTAGGGCAGTAGCTGTGGAGCGAAAGAGCATCAAAATTGAACAAAATTCTGATGCAGATATTTTGCAGGCCCGTGAATCTTTAGCTAATGGAGCTATCGACTTGGCGGTAACCCAAATTCTGCAGGCTGACCGAATGGACCGTGACACTTCATTACGAACAGAGGTGCACTCGTTAATTGTGAAACTTGGTGAATTGGCGGCAACTCCAAAAATAGACTTGCATGCCTTACTAGCGCCATCCGTAGAACTTCTCCTTGAGTTACGAAAGCAGGCGCGTGTCGATGGCCGCTGGGATCAAGCCGACTTGATTAGGGACGCACTCGTGAGTCAAGGTATCTCCTTGAAGGATTCCCCGGAGACCACAATCTGGGAGTTGACAGATTGATGAGTGCTGGCCCTATTGCACTGGTTGGCTCTGGAGAATATTTGCCCGTAATGCAATCAGTTGAAGCTTCACTTTTAATTGGTCGCAGCCCAAAGTATGTTCAAATTCCTACCGCCGCAGCGCCTGAGGGTGAAAAGTCTGTGCAGTACTGGGTGAACTTGGGAATTGAGCAGGCTCAGCGAATCGGGGTAGAAGCTGTGCCAGTCATAGTGCAATCCAGACTTGATGCTGACTCGGTTGAATTAGCCAGAAAAATCGATGATGCGGGGCTGATTTATCTATCTGGTGGCAACCCGTCTTTTTTGGCTAACACATTGCGCGACACATTAGTTTGGCGCGCAATCGAGTCTGCTTGGAAATCTGGCGCCGCCCTCGCTGGTTGCAGTGCTGGTGCCATGGCGCTTGCCGATCACATACCTGGCCTACGCTTAACTGCGCATGCTCCTACAAAAGGTTTAGGTACTTTGCCACATATTCGAGTGCTGCCACATTTTGATCGAATGTTTGCACACGTGCCAGACTTTTTTGCCCGATTTATGAATGTTCCAGATGGTGTCACCGTGGTGGGAATTGATGAAGACACAGCGATTGTTGGTGGACCATTTGAATGGGAAGTTCAAGGCAGACAATCTGCTTGGTTATTTGTCGAAGGCCACCGAGTTGAGTTCCCTTCGGGAACCAAATTGATTACCGAGTAAATTACTTGCTAGCTTTCACGAAACATAATGTCAGTATCCCAATGCGTGAATCCTACGGATTCGTAAAGGCCAATTGCTTGCTGATTTGAAGACTCAACATAGAGCATGGCCGCCGGAAGTCCTTGATCGCGTAAATATGCCAATCCGCGGGCGGTTAGCGCTTTACCCAGACCCAGGTTCTGAAAGCTAGGCAGCACACCCAAAACATAAAGTTCACCCATTTCCGGATGGTGATGGTCGCCATGTTTGTGACCACCATGAATCTTGGTCCAATTAAAGCCAACGATTTCATCAGCAGAGTTAGTTGCGATGAAAAATCCAGCTGGATCGAACCAGGCTTCTCGCATCCGAATGGCCAGGTCTTCTGCAGTCCAATTTCCTTGATCTGGGTGATTGCGGAAAGCTGCCTGGTTAGCCACAAGCCACTGTGCTTCATCTTGGCCCACGATGAAAGTTCGAATTATGAAATTTGTCGGTGAAGATACATCGGGGATGTCTGCAAAGAGTGAGCGTCGCATTTGCCATAGTTCGCGAATTTTTCGGTATCCCAACGTGCGCGCGAGTAGATGAGCAGTTGTGTTTATGCCATGTGCCCATAGGCGGATTGGTTGGCCGTCTGTTAGTTCTTCGGCTGCCTTAACTAACGCAGTGCCTAATCCCTTGCCTCGAGCATTTGGTTCCACGGCAACCTCAACAGCAGGTCCAGAAACGGTGTCGGTTACATCAAGGTGTAAGTAACCGACTAAATTTCCGTTCCGATCTCTTGCCAGTAACTGGATTGCATCGTCATCTCCACCGTGATGTAAGTGAATAAGGACATGTTCTCCTAAAGGCGACATACCATCTTCAATTGCCACAGCGGCTATCAATGTTTTTACTTCAGCAACTTCATTATGAGTTAGAGCGCTGTGTTGCGTGATGACGAAGTCCATAGCACGCGTCAATTTCAAACTAGCGAGTCTTCGGTTGCTTCAGAATTTCCTGCAACAAATCGATAGCCAACATTTCGTACTGTGCCAATCAATGATTCGTTTTCCACTCCGAGCTTTGCGCGTAGCCGTCTGATGTGAACATCAACAGTACGAGTGCCTCCGAAGTAGTCGTAGCCCCAAACTTCCTGAAGCAGCTGCGATCGGGAAAATACCCGACCTGGATGCTGCGCCAAATACTTCAATAATTCAAATTCTTTGTAGGTTAGGTCCAAAATCCGGCCACGAAGTTTGGCAGAGTATGCAGTTTCGTCAATCACTAGCTCGCCAGCGTGAATTTCAGCCTGCGTTGCTTGCGGGTTCTCAATAGCAACTCGTCCCACTGCTAATCGGATTCGAGTCTCAATTTCTGCTGGACCAGCAGTATCAAGAATGACATCTGATATTCCCCAGTCTGAAGCGATTGCTGCTAGGCCACCCTCGGTGGAAATCACCATAACTGGTGATGCGTTTCCAGTCGCCTCCATCAAACGACAAAGACTTCTAGCTGCTGGGAGATCAGTTCTAGCGTCAACCAAAATCAGATCGCATGGAGGCGCGGATAGCAGTGCTGTTGGCTCAGGGGTCATGGTCTTGACATGATGGCTGAGCAACTCAAGACCCGGCAGAACCGAGACGGATGGCGTAACAACACGGGTCAATAACAAAATGGTTGCCATGTCTTGCCTGCCTGACTTTTTCGGTTAACAATGAGTGTAACTGTAGGCATGAGTGGGCTGCATTTCGGGTAATTCAGTTTCCAGAAAGAGCCTCAATAGTTGCTAGAACTTCCTGCTTCTTGGGTACTCCAACCGCTTTTCCTACAATTCGCCCTTTGCCATCAACTACGAGTGTCGTTGGCGTGCGCGTGACATGAAGCCGCCGCACCAAATCGAGATGTGACTCGGCATCAATTTCAATGTGGCCAATACCTTCGGCATTCTGTATCAGGCTGCCAAGTAAAAGTTTGGTGGCCCGACATGGTTGACAGAAAGCGCTCGAGAATTGAATGAATGTTGCCCGCTGTCCTAGTGGTTTGCCCAAATCAGACTCGGAAATTTGCAGATCTCGAATGGTTTTCCTAATGTGTCCAGATCTAAAGTGCATAACTATTCCAATGACTGTTGATACTGCAAGCGTGATTACTGCTAGCTTCAGGCCAGTATCCATTTGGTACCCCTAGGGAAGAAAGTCTCAGACGACTAGGTTAATGGAAGAAGCACACATGTTTTTCTGCAAATGGTTTGCAATAGCACAAATTTGATTTCGCAGAGATCGAAACCTCGCTTAGAGTAAAAGGGTGCCACATAGCCCATTGCTAACCAAACGTCGCGTCGTTGACTTTGGTCTTTTGAGTTCCGCTATGTGTAGTTGCTCTTAATTCGCAGCCGGTTTTGGCTGCTTCCAGCCGAAAATCTAGCAAAGGAATTAAATGAGCAAGCAAATCGATCCACGTGGCCCAAGGTTCGGGGCAGTCATCACAACTGCAGTTGTTGCGATGGCACTTATTACTCTGCCCACCACAACTTCGGTAGTTTTACTCGGCGTTCAGCTGGTGGCACATGGGCTCGGAGCTTTTGTCGGATTGTCGGCTCAGCCTTACGGTGTTATTTATCGCAAGTTCGTCCAGCCACGCTTAGCAAAACCAACTGAGCTCGAAGACGAGGCACCGCCAAAGTTTGCCCAGTTAGTTGGATTTACCTTTGCATTAGCAGCTCTTGTCGCGATAGCGCTAGACCAGCAAGTCCTAGCGCAAGTGATTGTGGTGCTACATCTTGCAGCCTCATTTTTAAATGGAGCATTCAATTTCTGCCTCGGATGCCAAATGTATTTAATTGGCAAACGAGTCTTTTCAAACTAAGTAACAAGATACAAGGAGAAAATAATGGCACGCAACGAAGTTCTCGTTGATACCGAATGGGCTGTTGCCCACATTGACGACCCAAAAATTGTTTTCGTCGAGGTTGATGAAGACACCGCTGCATATGAAGCGAATCACATCCGTGGCGCAGTCGGCCTAAATTGGCGGACCGAATTGCAAGATGGTTTGCGTCGCGACATCATTGGCAAGGAATCGCTTGAAGCTCTGCTATCAGCAAAAGGTATTTCAAACGATGACACCATAGTGCTCTATGGCGGTAATAACAATTGGTTTGCCGCTTATGCCTACTGGTACCTGAAGCTTTATGGACATCAGGACGTGCGTTTGCTTGACGGAGGTCGCAAGAAGTGGGAACTTGAAGGTCGCGAATTAGTTAGTGAAGCAACCGTTCGTCCGGTAACTAATTATGTAGCTACAGATCAGGATCGTTCATTGCGCTCGTTCCGCGATGACGTGCTAAATGCGATTGGCACCAAGAATTTGGTCGATGTTCGCTCACCAGATGAGTATGCGGGTCGCCTTTTAGCCCCAGCACACCTACCACAAGAGACCTCTCAGGTAGCAGGACACGTTCCTACGGCGGTAAACATCCCATGGAGTAAGGCTGCGAACGAAGATGGCACCTTCAAGTCCGATGATGAGTTGAAGGCGCTATACGAAGGTGCTGGCGTTGACCTAAATAAGGACACCATTGCCTATTGCCGAATTGGTGAGCGCTCTTCACATACCTGGTTTGTACTGCGCGAATTACTTGGTATTGAGAATGTGACAAACTATGACGGTTCATGGACCGAATACGGTTCACTTGTTGGCGTCCCAGTAGCGCTTGGCGACGCACCAGGAAAAGCATGAGCTCCTGTGGCGCCGTAGTCGGCGGCGTTTCTCTCGACCATGTAGATGTGACAAAGCAAGCGGTTATTCAAGGAGTAATCAGTACAACGACTGGACCGGTTGCCACTGGCTATGCACGGCTAAATGATCGTAATGGAGATTTTGTTGCTGAAGTTCCCCTTTCAGCGCGGGGCGAATTCAGATTTTTCGCCGCTCCTGGTCTTTGGACAGTAGTTGCACTCGTGCCAGGCGGTACATCTAGAACAGAAGTAAAAGCTGAACTAGGTCAGATTGCCGATTTAGACATCACGATTTAACCATTAAGTAGCCAGATGCGCCCACAACCAATGCGTTGTGGGCGCATCGTTTGTTGTCCACTAATCTTGAGTAGTTGCAGCTGATACGCAAAATTATTTAAGGTCAAGGAGAATCCATGCCAGCCATAGTGCTTGTGGGTGCCCAGTGGGGCGATGAAGGCAAGGGTAAAGCAACTGACTTACTAGGCGGTCGTGTTGACTATGTAGTGCGCTACCAAGGCGGCAACAATGCTGGCCACACCGTTGTCATTGGCGACAAGAAATTTGCCTTACATTTACTCCCTAGCGGGATCCTCACACCAGAAGTTATTCCAGTAATTGGTAACGGTGTAGTTATTGATGCCGGTGTTCTATTTCAGGAAATTGAAGGACTTGAATCGCAAGGTGTGGATACTTCACGCTTAGTTATTAGTGCGAATGCACACTTAATTACTTCATATCATGTGACCCTAGATAAGGTAACAGAACGCTTCCTCGGAAAGTCCAAAATCGGTACTACTGGTCGAGGGATAGGTCCAACTTATTCAGACAAAATTGCACGTCTAGGTCTTCGGGTACAGGACCTATTCGATGAAAAAATCTTGCGCGAAAAAATTGAAGGCTCTCTTATGAGCAAAAACCAAGTTCTGGTGAAAGTGTTTAATCGGCGTGCCATTGCAGTTGATGAAGTTGCTGAGGAATTACTGGGATACGCAGAGCGACTTCGTCCTTACATCGCAGACACTGCGCTGCTACTGAATAATGCTCTCGACCAAGACAAAGTTGTGCTACTCGAGGGCGGACAAGGAACCCTACTTGATGTGGACCATGGTACCTATCCGTTCGTCACTTCGAGTAATCCGACCTCAGGAGGTGCATGCGCAGGATCAGGAATTGGTCCAACCAAAATAACGGGCGTCATCGGAATTTTGAAGGCGTACACAACTCGAGTTGGTTCAGGTCCGTTCCCAACAGAACTTCTAGATGAAGACGGTGAGCGCTTGCGCACAATTGGTGGCGAGCGCGGAGTTACAACTGGCCGGGCACGTCGTTGTGGCTGGTTTGATGCGCCCATCGCTCGCTACGCAACTCGGATTAATGGACTAACCGATATCTTTTTAACCAAACTTGATGTGCTCACAGGCTTTGATCAGATTCCGGTCTGTGTGGCCTACGACATTGATGGCACGCGAAGTGACGAGCTCCCAATGACGCAGACAGAGTTCCATCACGCTAAACCTATTTATGAAATGCTGCCAGGGTGGACCGAAGATATCAGTGGTGCTCAGTCGCTTGAAGATCTACCAGCTAATGCTCGAAGTTATGTGAAATTTCTTGAAGAGATCAGCGGAACACAAATAAGCGCTATCGGAGTTGGTCAAGATCGTAATGCCACCATTGCACTGCGCGATTTGATTCGTTAATCATATAGATCTGAGTTCCCTGAATTTGCACAGGGATGATTCGCTTTTTCGCCGCTAATACTGTTCGCCTCTAGCGGACAACTTTCCGATAAAACCCTAAAAATGTGGGAACACTATTGCTAAGCATTCGCAAGATGCCCAAGTCCGCAGGTATGAGTCACGCTTGCGGTCTAACATTAAGTCAAGAGTTATTGCAGGAGGAGTTGCACATGTTTGAGCGGTTTACCGATAGAGCCCGCCGTGTAGTTGTATTAGCGCAAGAAGAAGCGCGGATGCTCAACCACAATTACATTGGCACCGAACACATCCTTCTGGGTCTTATCCACGAAGGTGAAGGCGTCGCTGCTAAAGCCCTTGAGGGTATGGACATCTCACTTGAAGCAGTCCGAGCTCAGGTTGAGGAGATTATTGGTCAGGGCCAGCAAGCCCCCAGCGGACACATTCCCTTTACTCCACGTGCAAAGAAAGTTCTAGAGCTCTCTTTGCGTGAGGCACTGCAACTTGGCCACAACTATATTGGCACCGAGCACATCTTGCTTGGCTTGATTCGCGAAGGCGAAGGAGTTGCGGCGCAGGTGCTGGTAAAGCTTGGAGCGGATTTAAATCGAGTGCGCCAGCAGGTGATTCAGCTACTATCTGGATACCAAGGTGAGAAGAATCAAGGTGCGGGCTCTGGTCAAGGCGAAGGTACTCCTTCTACGTCTTTGGTTCTCGATCAATTTGGTCGCAACTTAACTCAGGCTGCACGCGATGGACAATTAGATCCAGTGATCGGTCGCGCCCAAGAAATTGAACGCGTGATGCAAGTGCTCTCGCGTCGAACAAAAAATAATCCAGTGCTAATTGGTGAGCCTGGTGTTGGCAAGACTGCTGTTGTTGAGGGACTTGCGCAAAACATCGTTAAGGGAGATGTTCCCGAAACCTTAAAAGATAAGCAGTTGTACTCGCTTGACCTTGGTGCGCTTGTTGCCGGATCACGTTACCGTGGCGACTTTGAAGAACGTTTAAAGAAAGTCTTGAAAGAAATTCGCACTCGCGGTGACATCATTATTTTTATTGATGAAATGCACACTTTGGTCGGTGCCGGAGCTGCTGAAGGCGCTATTGATGCAGCCAGCATTCTCAAGCCGATGCTTGCCCGTGGCGAACTTCAGACCATCGGCGCAACCACTTTGGATGAGTATCGCAAATACATTGAAAAGGATGCCGCACTAGAGCGTAGGTTCCAGCCGATTCAGGTAAACGAACCGAACTTGGCACACACTATTGAAATTCTCAAGGGATTGCGCGATCGGTACGAGAATCATCACCGAGTAACAATTACCGATGCAGCACTTGTGGCAGCAGCAACGCTTGCCGATCGATACATCAGCGATCGTTTCTTGCCTGACAAGGCTATCGACTTAGTTGACGAAGCAGGTGCGCGCCTTCGAATTCGAAGGATGACTGCGCCACCAGAGCTTCGCGAATTTGATGAAAAGATTGCTAATGCTCGATTGCAAAAGGAGTCGGCAATTGACGCCCAGGACTTCGAGCGCGCTGCTTCGCTACGCGATGATGAAAAAAATCTAATCGCAGCCAAAGCTGTTCGAGAAAAGGAATGGAAAGAGGGCGACCTTGATGTGGTTGCTGAGGTTGACGAAGACCTCATTGCCGAGGTGCTAGCAGCTTCAACAGGAATTCCAGTATTCAAGTTAACTGAAGAAGAATCTCAACGCTTGATTCACATGGAAGATGAGCTGCATAAGCGAGTTATCGGACAAGAGCAGGCAATCAAGGCATTGTCACAAGCGATCCGTCGCACCCGAGCTGGACTAAAGGATCCAAAGCGTCCTGGTGGCTCATTTATCTTCGCTGGTCCATCCGGTGTTGGTAAGACTGAACTTTCCAAAACACTCGCTGAGTTCCTATTTGGTGATGAAGATTCACTGATTCAGTTGGACATGTCTGAGTACGCCGAGAAGCATACAGTTTCGCGTCTATTCGGATCGCCTCCAGGCTATGTGGGATACGAGGAAGGTGGCCAGTTAACCGAAAAGGTTCGCCGCAAGCCATTTAGTGTCGTGCTTTTTGATGAAATCGAGAAAGCTCACCCAGACATCTTCAACTCGCTACTTCAAATTCTTGAAGATGGTCGATTGACTGACGCCCAAGGACGGGTTGTTGATTTCAAGAACACCGTAATCATCATGACTACTAACTTGGGTACGCGTGACATCGCCAAGGGAGTCAGCCTGGGCTTTGCCGATAGCGCTGACTCACAGTCTTCGTACGATCGAATGAAAGCCAAGGTCAACGATGAACTCAAGACCCATTTCCGTCCAGAGTTCTTGAACCGCATTGATGATATTGTGGTCTTCCATCAGTTGAGCCAGGATGAAATCATCGAAATCGTTGACCTCATGATTGATCGTTTGGACAACCGTCTGCGCGATAAGGACATGGCAATTGAGTTGACTCCGGCAGCCAAGCAGTTGTTAGCTAAGCGAGGCTATGACCCAGTTCTCGGCGCAAGGCCGCTGCGTCGGACAATTCAACGCGAAATCGAAGATCCGCTATCTGAGAAGATGCTGTTTGGTGACTTAAAGCCAGGCGAAATCGTCATCGTAGATGTTACCGGGTCCGGAGCTGAAGAAGCATTTACTATCCGCGGTGAATTCAAGGGCGAACTCAGCGACGTAGTTATTGATGTTGCTCCGGTGGCTGAAGCCTAAATTACCAAAATTTAACTAACCCCCGAGGCAAACTCCTTGGGGGTTAGTTTTCGGTAGGGCAATTTGCATTGTCCAAGGGCGATTAGTGAAACAAAACTGGAGTCGGGCAGAATTGACCTATGACTTACAAACTTATTTTGGTTCGCCATGGGGAAAGCCAATGGAATGAAAAGAATTTATTCACTGGCTGGGTAGATGTAGATCTAAATGAAAAGGGCCTAACCGAGGCCAATCGGGCTGGTGAATTAATCTCGGAAAGTGGCATCTTGCCAGATGTCCTGCACACTTCACTTCTGCGTCGAGCCATAAAGACCGCAAACATTGCTCTTGATGTTGCTAGTCGCCATTGGATTCCAGTGAGCCGCTCTTGGCGATTGAATGAGCGGCATTATGGTGCATTGCAAGGTAAAGATAAGGCACAAACTTTGGCCGAATACGGCGAAGAACAGTTTATGTTGTGGCGACGCTCGTATGATGTGCCACCACCAGCTATTGCTCAAGATGACGAATATTCCCAAACTCATGATCCACGATATTCAGACATCCCGGCCGATCAACGTCCTGCAACAGAATGTTTGGCAGACGTTGTCCGCAGGATGTTGCCTTACTGGGAATCAAACATTGTTCCAGATTTGAAGCAAGGGAAAACTGTGATGGTAGCAGCTCATGGAAATTCATTGCGGGCGTTAGTTAAACATCTTGATGACATTAGTGATGAAGATATAGCCGGCTTAAATATTCCAACTGGAATCCCATTAGTTTATGAACTCGATGAAAACCTGAAGCCGATTACTGCTGGCGGCACATACCTAGATCCCGAAGCAGCGGCAGTGGCCGCAGCGGCAGTGGCCAATCAGGGCAAGAAGTAGGGCCTAAAAAAGAACGGGTAGCATGATGGCTACCCGTTCTTTTTATTGACCTTTACCTAGCACTCCTTGAAGTAACTTTTCGGTAGGCAGTTACGGCCAAAGACGGGCCAATGATGACCAAGATAACCGCAAGGGCTGGCCAAACAACTTTGCTACCTTGCGGTGCAACATTTATTTGTACTGCTTTCACTGGTGATTGATTGTTGTCTAGGACAGTTCCAGTTCCTGTTGTCGTGCCAGTACCATCGGTTCCAGTTCCTGTTGTCGTGCCAGTACCATCGGTTCCAGTTCCTGTTGTCGTGCCAGTACCATCGGTTCCCGTTCCAGAGCCAGTGAATCCACCTGTTCCACTATTGCCAGCACTATTCGCACCCTCACCCAGCTTTCCAGTAAAGGTTGGGTTTGCACAGTTTTGCGCAGTTGGCTTAGCTGGAATTTTTATGTGTCCAGGAATATGAGTTATCGCATCAAAGACAACCTGAACAAGCACAGGTGGCAGCGGAGCATAACCAAGTACCGCAGCCTTTTGCTGACCTTCACAAGCGAAGTAACGAACGTAAGAAGACAGCACCGCACCCTTATCGTTAGGTAGCCCAGTGTCCTTGTTAGTGACCATGTATGAGTATGACGAAATTGGGTAGGCATTTGCATTGGTGTTGTTGTAAACACCAGTCAAAATCTGGGTGTTATCTGGATTAAGACGGGCAGCCTGAAGTGCGACTGAAACATTTTCTGGAGTCGGTAACACATACTTGCCTGATTTATTTTTAACTGCTGCAACTGGGAAACCTCGCTGCAATGCATAACCAGTTTCTACGTAGCCAATAGCTCCAATACCTGTTGATCGGTTAGCTACGTAGTTAGCGACGCCATCAGATCCCGTCTGGCCAACAAAACCCGTTGCAACTGGATAGTTCGAGGTGCCTGCTGTTGTTGGAATACCGTTGTCATCAGCAAATGGGCTCCAGTAGGCAGATTCTTGCTTTGCCAGGAAAGCAGAGAACTGAGCCGAAGTGCCAGATCCGTCTGAGCGAACTACTGGCGTGATGGCTCGAGAGGGAAGAGCTTTGCCCCCGTTGTCTGCAGCAATTTTCGGATCCGACCAGTTCTTGATTTTGCCAGTAAAAATCTGGGCGATAGTTTCTGGCGATAACTGCAGGCTGGTAATGCGTTTTCCCGTCGCATCAAGCAGGTTATACATGAGCGCGGTTCCACCAGCGACGATTGGGAAATACTGATAAGTCTTCTTCTGCGCCTCAAGTGAAGTTACTTCCGCCTGACCGGCAACGACGCCCGGATCCCCTTCTTTCGAGAATGGGATCTCGGTAACGGCAAAATCAACTTTCCCGGCAATGTATAGCGAGCGACCGGCAGAGGAGCCCGAGCCAGTGAAGTTAACTTTTAAGCCAAGTTTGCTTTTTACATCAGCTCGCCACTGATCGACGGCAATCTGGCTCCAAGTGGAACCGGCGCCTTGAATGGTCGGATTGTCGGCTAGCGCTGCGGTTGCAGTTCCAGTAGCCAATAATGCTGCGACTGAAACTGTCGCAAATTTGCCAAATACCTTCTTCATTATTTATCCGAATCTTCCGTTTACGTAGTCTTCAGTTCGTGGATCTGTTGGGTTGCTAAACATCCGATCAGTTGGACCCGCTTCAACAATGTGCCCAGGCTTATTTTCAGCAGCCAGGAAGAAGGCACATTGTTGTGAAACACGCTGTGCCTGTTGCATATTGTGGGTAACGATAACGATTGTTACGTTCGGTGAAATCTCCGCGATTGTCTCTTCAATACGCCTAGTTGATGTTGGGTCAAGTGCGCTACATGGTTCATCCATCAGGAGCACCTCTGGCTCAACGGCAAGTGAACGTGCGATACACAAGCGCTGCTGCTGTCCACCCGAAAGTCCCCCGCCAGCATCCTTGAGTCGATTAGCAACTTCATTCCAAAGTCCAGCGCGACGCAGTGCCGTCTCAACTATTTCGTCTTTGTTATCCATTTTCATGCCAGCTAATTTCAGCCCCGAAAGTACGTTGTCGTAAATGCTCATGGCTGGGAATGGATTTGGCTTCTGGAAAACCATTCCAACACGGCGCCGAGTATCGGTAGCTCGCAAAGTTGGGTCATAAATGTCATGGCCATCGAGGAGTACTCGGCCAGCTAGTGAGGCACCTGGCACTAGCTCGTGCATGCGGTTTAGTGTGCGCAAAAAGGTTGACTTGCCACAGCCAGAAGGCCCAATTAATGCGGTTACTTCCTTTGGCCGCATAACTAGTGAAACTCGGTCGAGCACTTTGCGTTCACCAAACCAGCAACTTACGTCTTGAGCGACCAAACCGCCACGAATTGAATCATCAAAGCTGAGGGCTTCTTGTGAATTAGTGGATGTTGTCGACATGTCTACCTCCGAGACTTAAGTTGTCGGGAACCGATAATGCGTGCTGCAGTAAAGAGCACTAGGACTAAAACAATTAGGACAAGTGCGCCAGCCCAGGCGCGGGTTTGTTGTTCGGCAAATGGATTTCGAATCAGCGTGTAAACAAAAAGAGGCAACGAAGACTGCGGACCAGCCAGAGGATTTGCGTTCATTGCCGAATTGCCGAACGAGGTCATAATTAGCGGCGCCGTTTCCCCTACTGCTCGGGCAACACCGAGGACTACCGAAGTCACTAGCCCAGCGCGAGCAGTAGGTAAAACTACCGACCAGGTAGTGCGCCATTCGGTGGAGCCCAGAGCTAGCGAAGCCTCACGTAAACCGTCGGGAACTAAGCGCAGTACTTCCTCGGAAGTTCGAGTGATTGATGGCAACATCAAAACTGACAGCGAGAGTGATGCGGCAAAACCGGAGAAGTCGTTGCCAAACTGAATGATCCACACTGAGTAAATGAATAGTCCTGCCACAATTGAGGGGACACCAGACATTGCATCGACAAAGGTTCGAACGGGCCTGCGCATCGGTCCACGAACTTCATTCAGAAATACAGCAGTAAGTACACCAAGTGGAACTGAAATGAGAATCGCGATCCCTACTTGCTGGATAGTTCCGACAATCGCATGCGCTGCGCCACCACCGAGATCTAGCGTGCCGGTGGCCGAAAGGTCTTTAACAAAGAAATCCCGATTCAGTCCTGGCAGGCCTTTTGCCACAATGTAAGTAACGATAAACAGCAGTGGGGCGAGTACGATTGCTGCTCCGGTGGCAACAATTACGGTGAACATCTTGTCTTTGGCCGCTAGTTTGCCTTCGTTCTGTCCGACCACAATTCGGTAAATGACTAGAAAAAGTACGTACCAAATAAAGCCCAAAGCGGGTTTATTTCTAACCGGGGTGAGTTGGTAAATCGCCAGCCAAGTCAGGACGCCAGAGGAGATAATGGCACCTACCATGAGTGTTATGTCATCACGGTGCCAACCGCGTCCAGTTCGCCGCGGTTCAAAGCCGACCTCAGGGCGTTCGCCAGTTACTACAGTCATTAGATTTCAACTCCCGCACCAGAACGAGATTTGGCGACAACTATTGATGCCAAGAAATTCACAATCAAGGTGACTACGAATAAGGCAAGACCGGCAGCCATGAGCGCGGATAGTGAAATGCCCGATGCTTCCCCGAACTTTAGGGCGATAAGGGCAGCTACTGAGTTGGTTCCGGTCTTTAAGATTTCAGAAGAAATAGTAAATGAGGGGCTGATAATTAAGGCCACAGCGATTGTTTCGCCTAGAGCGCGGCCCAGGCCGAGCATTGATCCACCGATTATGCCGCCACGACCAAACGGCAAGACAACTGTTCTTATCATGTCCCAGCGCGTTGACCCAAGTGCTAGGGCAGCCTCACGCTCACCGGGCGGTGCTTGGCTAAAAACTTCACGAACCACCGAAGCCGTGATCGGTAATACCATCAATGAGACCACGAATCCAGCCACAAAGGCAGAGCTGGTAAAAGTCGGCGAATCAACTTTAAAGATGGGAATCCAACTCAAGTTTGTGCTCAGGAATTCGGCAAAGGGAACCAGAACAGGTTGTAAAACGAATAGGCCCCACAGTCCATAAATCAAACTTGGAATTGCAGCGAGCAAGTCTACGAGTGCAGTTAGTGGCTTACGCAACTTTCGCGGAGCAAAGTCGGTCAAAAATAGGCCAATTGCAATGGCCAGGGGAATGGCAATTATCAGAGCGATTACTGCAATAACCACAGTCCAATAAATAACTGCAGCGATACCAAAAGATGCTGGGCTACCTTGAGGTTGCCATAAAGTTTTTGTGAAAAAGCCAGAGCCCATATAGCGCAGAGCATCGCTGGACCTGATTAGGAGAAATGCACCGATAAGAACCAGTAGAACGAGAGTTAATGCACCAGCACTTTTTGCTACTCCTCGGTAAATCCGATCAGCTCGAGTGCGCGAGGCAGCTACAGTGCGGGGTTCTTGCGGTGCGGTTACGTCCGTAGGTTGATCCCAATCAACAAGAGCTGGACCTTTATGCGGACCCGGCTGGTTAGGGCCATCGCTCATTTTCTACTCTCGTTTTCTTAGTTGATTTATTGTCTGAATCTCACCTTACAGGTTAGCTATTAGTAGTTTTATCCCGACAAAGTTAAGGCTGCCTTGACCCTAGGTGAACTCTTGGTGTACAAGGCCTTTTTGACTTGATTTAACCCCGGAATATGCGTGATGCTAGATTTTAATTACTGCATTCTGCTTAGACACAAATGCGCAGCTACGAGTGGAAAGTGAGATAAAAATGCCTGATTTTAGGCGTTTTACTCAGCGGAAATTTATTGCCACTTTCTGCTCGGTGGTATTTGCTTTTTTCTCTGCCTCCTTGGCAGTCGTTCCATCTGCATCTGCTGAATCGCCGCAAGTAAACCTCAGTCCACAAACCGGCCTCCGTGAGGGTCAGGTGGTCACTGTTACCTGGTCAGGGTTTGCCCCCTACCAATTGATTGCCATCCGACAGTGCGTAAATAACGCAACGGAGTCAAGCCAATGCTCAAGTGGTGCCGGTGGTTTAGTCCAAGAGATGAGCAGCGCCAGCGGCTCAGGATTGGCTTATTTTCAAGTGGTGTCTACCGAAGGAACGATTAATACGAGTTTGCCTGGCGCCAATGGAACTTCATGTGGTCCAAGCTCACCGTGTGATGTGGTCCTAACCAATCTCGAGGATCTAGGTAAACCAAATCTAGGGTTCGTTTTCCCGATTACATTTAAGCCCGAGGCAACCAGCTGCCCAACCGAGAATATGAATAACATCACAGGCGGCGGTAGCGGGGCGCTTAGCGCGATTATGCCCAATTGGCAGATAGCTCTCTGTAAAAGCTCAAATCGCGTGACCGTAGATTACCTTGCTACCCGTGGTGATGAAGGCGGTATGCAGGACTTCAATTGTGGGCTGATTGATTTTGCCGTTACTGAGGTCGCGGACGAGCACGGCGGTAAATGTCTAATGACCGACAAGGTGCGTTCGGCGGTTTATGTCCCAATTGCAAATTCGGCATTGGTTTTTGCCTACTCAATGCGTAATCGACTAGATCAACAACGACTTCCCGAAATCAATTTGACAGCAGACATGCTCGCTCACACTATGACCGGTCAGGCGCTTAGTTGGGGTAGCCATGCAGCCACTTCGACTAAAAATGTTGCGATTTATGCATTGAACAACTCTCGGTCACCACGGGTAACTAACGCTAGCGGGGATGGTACTAAAATCACCTTTGCAGCAAATGGAATATTCAATGTCGGCGATTCAGTGATAGTCGAGGATGTAAATCCATCTGGGTATAACAGCGAATATGAAATCACCAGTGTCACAAATGCCGACGATTCGGATCCGACAAAAGGTCAAACTTCATTTACCGTTGATGGCAGTTACAAACGTGCGTATGTCAGTGGCGGCTTGGTAAATCCAACTAACCAGTTGCCAGGCAGTATTTCGGTTTATGGTCGAGCGGATGCGTCTGGCTTGAACTTTTTGATGACGAGGTATTTTCTAGAGAAGGCAGCTGAGGCATTCCATGCCCCGGGGGGTCAATTCAGTGAAGAAGGTTTTCCTGCTCCGTCCCTCTACATGCCACTTGCAAACTCTTTAGACCCCGGTGCATTCAGGTCAAATTCGGATGCAGTTGTTGCTGCAATGCGAGGATCTGATGATCCAACTGGCGGTGTGGGATTCATCGCGCCAATGGATGCGGCAATCGCAAAATTTAGCGGCTTTCCTTCAGTATCAATTGCAAATAGTGACGGTAGTAAATTCATCGCTCCCACGACGGAATCTATTGGACTGGGTATTTCAGAAATGATTACCGATGAAAAAACTGGTGTAGCGTCAGCAAACCTTAACCCTGTGAATCCAAATGCCTACCCCTTAGTATTTACCGTTTATGCAATGGTTCCAACGGAAACTGAAACACAAAAAGCCGCAGATGCGCTAAAGGCGATGTTGGCCCACATCCGCGACAACAGTAAAAGCAGTGATGTGCCAAGTGGATTTGTCGCATTAACTGATGCGCAAAAGCAGCAAATATCTGGTGCAATCGCGAAGATCGCGGGCCCTGAGCCATCCCCATCTGCTACCCCGAGCAGTTCGGCCACGCCAGAACCAAATAATTCAGAGATTCCAGTCATTGACCCGGTGGATACTGATGGCGGAGACGGAACTGGAATCATTTCGATAGACAGCGGGATAACAAATGTCGGCGGAGGCGCTACTGTACTCAAAAAGTTGCCCTCAATTTTTGCTGCTCCATTTGTTCCGCACAATGGTTTAGCCGCAGGAGTTATTCCGGCACTAGTCTTGATTGGGGCGGCAGCTTCTGTAACGAGTTTGGTTCGCAAGCCGAGTGAGAGTTCTGGATAAAATGGATTTAGTTGAAGGTGAAGTAGCCACTAGTAAGCGACGACGTGGCTCATCTCAATTACTCTCGTACATAACCCTCGTGACCGTCGGAGTGTTAGTTGTTGAATTTCTGTTAGCTGTACTTTTGCAACAAAGATCTCAACAACAATTAACCTCTGAGTTCAAATCGGTTGTTGCTACAGCTGCTTCTGCAATCGGGCAATCGGATGTCAGTCCGCTTCCAGATACCGCGCCAGCATACGGATCGCCTGTGGCGCTGTTACAAATTCCGGCAATCGGCCTTACCCAAGTTGTTGTTGAAGGTGTAACAAGTAATTTCACTCAATTGGGTCCTGGTCATGTGCCGGGAACAGTTTTGCCGGGTCAGGCTGGAGAAGCGGTTATTGTCGGCCGACGAACCACGTTTGGCGCTCCTTTCTTTAAGGTGCCTGGACTTAAGCCAGGTACTGAGATTCGAGTAACGACCGTCGAAGGTCCGTCCCTTTATAAGGTGATAGGCCCGAAAGAGGCAGAGGCTGGCTCCGGTTCAAATATCTTGAAATTAGTAACTTCAAGCCCACCGATTTTAGCTTTTAAATCTGAAACAGTGACGGCTGTATTGCAGGCTAAGCCATACCCGGATACACCAAAAAATGCCAGAACGGCACCCAACACCAATCAATTCGCCCTGATGTTGCTCCTGCTCCAAGTGCTAGTTTTAGCACTGATTGCCAGTCGCGGGATTTACCAAAGATTCGGCGCCATGGTCGGCTGGATTCTGATTGCCCCGTTGGTCGCAGGATCCTTGGTTGCCCTGACTTTGGCACTAGACACCCTGCTGCCAGCCGGCATATAATCCTTAATTTTCAAGGGTTTTTCCTGTTTCCATTTGTTTACCTACATTTCAGCAACTTGCTAGATAACAATTACCAAATGGTTGCCTAGCCTCACTTAGATAAGGAGTGCTAGGAGAGGTTCCTGGCATTCTCTGAAAGAGGAAACACATGCGATCAATCGAAAGGTTCAGCAAGAGCATCAAAGTTGCTATTGCTGGAATTAGTCTCGTTGGTGGTCTTCTTGCAACAGCAATTCCTGCTAGTGCGATTACCACCGCCCCTGACCTATCAACAATGGATAAGACCATCGTTGGTTCCGGTTCAGATACCACCTATGACTTAATGATGGCCCTGGACAAGGTGTACAACGCAGCCAACGGTTGCGCCACCATTTGGGCATCATCTTCAAGCCAGCCTCGCAATGGTCAGTGCGATACTTCCGACCAGGCTTCAGGCAATGGCTCTGACAAATCAAGCTTCCCTTGGGTCAATGACAGCCACGCTGTAATCAAAGAGTTGTACCCAGTTGGTTCTGGCGCAGGTCAGACTGAATTGTGTAAGCAAGCTGAGACGAACACTCGTCAAGTTGACTTCGCACGTTCATCAAGTGGTCCAGCCACAAGCACAACTGCAGAAAAATGTTCTGATCTTAAGTACATTGCTTATGCAGAAGATGCGGTAACTTGGTACCACTTCACCAAGAACCCAGATGGTTCAGACACTGCCTCGAGTCGCATTGACTCAATCGACACCGACACCTTGAAGGCAATCTTCCGTGGCGAAGTAACCCTCTGGTCACAGCTAAACGGAAATGCTGGCGTGCTTGATGTTGATGGAAAGCCTTTCGCCACTGCTTCACCAGCAGCTTCAAATGAGGCTAATCCGTTGCCAGCTACCGGTATCGTTCTGTACACAACCCAGTCAAACTCGGGTACTTACAGCTACTGGACCAACTCAGCCCGCACTAACTCAGCAACAAAGATGAGTGCGCCTGCTGCATCTCCAGTTCCTTCCCAGACTGCCCCAGCTATCTACTCAACCGTTCAGGAAAACTTCCCTGCAGCGATCAAGTACGATGGCAACACCAACAACGCGATTTACTTCATGTCAGTTGGTCGTTACAAGCAGACTGCTGGTATCACGGACCAGGAAAATGCTTACTCTTCACGTACTGCAACTGGCAGCAAGAATGCTGGTGGCTATGAAGATGCGCTTGGCAAGATCAACGGAATTGCTCCTACCATTGCAAACATTGCAAAGGGTGCGGACAAGACCAGTGGTTACTTCCCATTCTCACGCGATGTTTACAACGTCACCCGTTACGCCTCTGCTGCAACCAATGCATATGTTGGTCCAAGTGGATTCCTGTGCACAATCACTGACACCACAAAGGACCGCATCAAGCAGGTTGGGTACCGGTCACTGATTGAAAGTGCAATTAAGTCTGAAGGCTTCGCACCACTGCCAGTATCCGCTGGCTCATACTGCCGCGTGCGTAACCCGAACACAGCAGTCACGCCAAATGATGCAACTGCACCTACAGTAACCTTGGCTTCACCATCGCCGAGCGCTAACACTGCCGGTGAGGCCACCTTCACAATCAACTTCAGCGAGCCAGTTCGCATGACTGACGCAAGCAAGTTGACTGTTACTCAGACTGGCAATAGTTCTCTAGTTGTATCTACCACTGCTACAAATAGCAAGGGTGTGGCAGTAAGTGCATTTGATGCCGGTAACACCAATGATTTGGATCCTTATGCAAATAAGGTTGTTTCAAACATCGCTGTTAAGGTAACTGGAATCGCTTACGATGGCGACGGAAGCAAGCCAGTAAGCCTGTCGCTTGCTGCTGGTGCAGCTGCTGACCGTGCAGGTAATTCAACTGCTGCCTTCTCAGCGAGCGTGCTAAGCAACACCCCAGCTGCTGACACAACTGCTCCGGTTATCACCGTAGATGCCGCATCGAAATATGCAACCACTCTTGCCACTGGCATCGGATCTTTCATCCTCAACTTCAGCGAACCAGTTCGCGAAGTTGACTTGAGCAAGTTCCATGTCATTAAGAACGTAGCAAACGTGGCACCGGTTGAAATCCTGAACCAAGCTCCATTAGCTGTCACTTCATGGACGAATTACTCATGCACCACGGTCAAAGAGCCAACTGTATGGGGTCCATGTAACTTCTGGGCGAACAATCAGGTAGACAATCCGAATGGATTATTCGCAGTAACTGCAATGACTGTTCGGGTCAAGGCCTCTGCAATAACCAATGCATCATTAGCAATTGATGCAGGTGCATTTAAAGATGCCGCAGGCAATGCAAGTGCTGCACGCATCATCAAGAAGAACATTAATGCTACGGATTCAGCTGCTTCAGGCACTTGGACCGCAAGTGGTAGTGACTTCGTATCAACATCAGCCAATGCGTCACGTACCCAGTACATCTTCGGCACCTCGGTGACCGTTGTTCTGGGCAAGGATGTCAAGGGCGGAAAGGTTAGCGTGCTAATCGATGGCGTTCAGTATGCCGTAGATCCAACCTTGGTAACAGGGAACAAGATTAGTTGGGACCTAAATGGATCAGGAACTGCAACTGTTGCAGTAACTGGCCTAGCGAATGGTTACCACACTGTTGTTGTCAAGAACCTTGGTAAGTCACCAACTGCTACTGGCACAACTTCAGAACAGAACACCTTCACCAAGGTGACTGTAAAGTCAATTAGCTAATAGCCATAAAGTTGAGGGGGTCCTGGGCAACCAGGGCCCCCTCTTCATTTTGTATTGGGCTCAGGTTCAAGTTCGGAATTCTTGGTCAAAAAACCTAGGGTCAGTAGCCAGCAACTGCGCGGTGATAAACGTTTAGCAAGTTGTCCGTAGTTTGATCCCAGTCAAATTTGGCTGCATGGCCAATCGCCCCCTGGCTTAAATTCGCAGCTAAATAGGGGTTCGACAAAATTCGCAAGATTGCACTTGCCCAATCACTGGGCGCGTGACCGGAAACCAAGATGCCGCTCACCTCGTCAGCAACCGTTGTGAGTAAACCGCCAACTTTGGTAGCAATAACTGGAGCTCCACAGGCTTGTGCCTCGAGAGCTACTAGTCCAAAAGATTCGCTGTAGGAGGGCACGGCACATATGTCGCAGGCTTGGAACCAAGTCACCAATTCTTGGCGATTAAGCGGTGGCACAAACTTAACTAAGCTCGCAATGTTCAACTCGTCGGCGAGCTCCCGTAATGAATTTGGTTGATCCAAGCCAGTGCCTGATGGCCCACCACAAATAGCCACTACCAAATCTGATGCGAAATCGGAGTTATGTTGCACTAATTCTGCAATTGAGCGCAACAGCACATCCGGACCCTTAAGAGGTTGAATACGACCAACGAACAGTATGAGCTTCGCAGATTGGGCAATCCCCAACTTAGTTCGAGCCAATGATTTATCGCCTGGGACAAATTCAGTTAAGTCAACTCCAGGATTTATTACTGCGACCCGCTTTGGATCGGCATGGTAGAGGTCAATGAGTTCCTTAGCCTCTTGGTCTGTATTGGCAACTAAATAATCTGCGATTGCGACAACTTGCTCTTCGCCAATTTCTCGGACGGCAGGTTCAGGGGAATCGCCGCCAGCTAGTGAAGAATTCTTAACTCGAGCCATAGTGTGCATCGTGTGGACTAGAGGCACATTCCAGCGCTCCTTGGCCAGCCATCCGACCTGTCCAGATAACCAGTAATGGCTGTGAATCAAATCGTAAAATCCCAAATCCTTACTAGCTTCGGCCCTGAGCAACCCTGCCGTGATTGCGCACAATTGCGCGGGCAGATCCTCTTTACTGAGCCCTTCAAATGGGCCAGCGGGAATGTGCCTTACCTGAACTCCTGGCGCCAACTGAACAACTTCGGGGTCCGCGGCGGTGGTTGCTCGAGTAAAAATCTCAACTTCAACCCCTCGGCCCGCAATTCGCTTGGCCGTTTCGGCTACATAAACATTCATGCCACCGGCATCGCCAAACCCAGGCTGATGTAGCGGTGAGGTATGAATTGACAAAATTGCAATTCGGTCAAGTTTTTTGCTCATGAAGTATCAGGTCAAATCTAACCAAAATCGCTTGATGGTGTCAGTTAAACCTAGAAAGCGCAGGATCTAGAAGCACTTAGTGGCCGTAAGGTTCGCCCGTAACAATATGTACTAATCGACGAGCAACTGTCACGGCGTGATCGCCAAATCTTTCGTAAAAGCGAGACAGCAGGGTCACATCAATGGCGGCTTCAACACCATGTTCCCAACTATCGGATAGTACTGTCATGAATAGTTCACGATGTAGTTTGTCCAATTCGTCATCGTAGATTGCGATTTGCTCGGCCATACTTGCGTCGTTGTCTTGAATAACCTTGCCCGTTTCCTGCACAATCTTCAAAGCAGATGTGCCCATTTTGCTAAATGTGGCAACCAGTTCAGCTGGAATAGCTGGATTCGGGTATCGAAGCCTCACCTGCTTGGCAATGTGTACCGCAAGATCGCCCATGCGCTCAAGGGAAGTGGCCATTCGAACGGCACTCATGACAGTACGCAATTTACGAGCCACAGGAGCTTGGGTGGAAGTTATGAGGAAGCATTTGTCTTCAATGCCGGCATTTAGCTCATTAAGTGGCTCATCACCACTAATTACCTGTTGAGCTAATGCGAGGTCGCCATTTAGTAGCGCGGAAGTGGCATCAGAGATGGCTCGGCCAACCAGTTCGGTCATTTTTACCAAATCTGCATTTACATCAACTAGGTCAACTGCACTCATTTCCGACATAGTGACAGTGTAGCCAGACTTATTGGGTCACCCGCCGATTTACACTCGTGAACACGAATAAAACTAAAGGGAAATTTTCTCAACCTTTTGGGTTAATAGATAGAAAACTGTGGTGTTGAGAATTTCAAGTAACGGGAAAATCAATCTATCCTTAGAGTGTGTCAACAACATTGTGGTCATTAGCGGTAATCGCTTCTTTGGCCATCGGACTTGGACTTGGTCAGTTCTTTCGACCAAAGTCGGCTGAGGTACAGCCAGTTGAATCAGTCGACCAAGTTTCCGCTCTCGGAAACATTTTAGATGTTATTCCAGATGCTGCCGCGGTAGTCGATCGCGACGGAAATGTATTGGCAGCGAGTACCAATTGCGTAGCCATGGGGTTGATTGTCAGCGACCGGCTAGCACCAATAGAACTTCGTGCGTTGAATCAAGAAGCGCATCGGCTGCAAAAAACAATGGGTAGAGATGTAGTTATCAAGCGCAATCTGACTGGCCTTGGGGAATGGGAAGCTCGTCTTCAAGTTAGCCCTCTCGACTTCAGTAAAGCATTGGTTATCGCTCAGGATCTCAGCGAAGAGCGTCGGCTGAACGAAGTACGCAGAGATTTTGTTGCCAACGTAAGTCACGAACTGAAGACTCCAGTTGGCGCATTATCTTTACTTGCCGAAGCGGTTCAGGCTGCTGACGGCGATACTGAGCGGGCACGAAATTTCGCGGCCCGTATGCAAATTGAAGTGCGGCGCCTAACTGCGATGCTCTCAGACTTGGTCGAACTTTCTCGGGTACAAGATGATGCTCCACTGCAGCACTCAAATCCTGTCTTGGTAGAAACCATTATTAACGAAGCGGTTGATGGCATGAAGATAACGGCAGATCAACGAAAGATCCAGGTTGTTGTTTCCGAAGATGTTGCGGTCGGAAAAATTCTTGGCGATGAGTCCCAATTGGTCGCCGCCTTGCGTAATCTGATTTCGAATGCAATCAAATATTCACCTACCGGCACTCGAGTTGGTATTGGTGCGCGTCGCACGAATGACTCGATTGAGATCTCAGTTACCGATCAAGGTCCCGGAATTTCCGAAGAAAATCAGCTGCGGATTTTTGAACGGTTTTACCGAGTTGATCCAGCTCGTAGTCGCGAAACAGGTGGAACTGGCTTAGGTTTAGCGATTGTGAAGCATGTTTGCGCAAATCATGGTGGCGATTGCTTCGTCTGGTCCCGCGAGGGCGAAGGATCCACATTTACCCTTCGATTTCCGGCATACCTAAACGGGGGCTCACAAAGCCCAGAAGTGAAGGCATCATGACCCTGGTGTTAATCGTTGAAGATGAAGAGTCCTTCCGCGAGGGTTTAGAGTTCATGCTTACGCGTGAGGGATTTGACGTTGCCATCGCTAGCGATGGCACAGCAGGTATCGCCGAATTCGACAAATCTAATCCAGATTTAGTTCTACTGGACTGGATGTTGCCAGGCGCATCAGGAATTGAAGTTTGTAAATACATTCGTTCGAAGTCACTTAGCGTTCCAGTGATTATGTTGACGGCGAAAGATACCGAAGTAGATAAAGTTGTAGGACTTGAATTAGGCGCAGATGACTATGTGACTAAGCCATTCTCAACGCCTGAGCTTCTTGCTCGAATCCGTGCTGTATTGCGTCGCGGTGGTGAAGTTGATGTGCCTAACTCATCCATTCTGGAAAGTGGCCCGATTCGTATCGATGTCGACCGACACACAATCTCAGTAAATGGCGAGAAAGTCTCGATGCCGCTCAAGGAATTTGAGTTACTCGAATATCTCATGCGTAATTCTGGCCGAGTGTTAACTCGGGGACAATTAATGGATCGGGTCTGGGGTTCTGATTACTACGGTGATGGCAAAACTTTGGATGTTCACATCAAGCGGATCCGATCAAAGATAGAACCAGATCCAGCTAATCCGGTTTATCTGACTACAGTTCGTGGCTTAGGCTATCGCTTCGAATCTTAGTTCAAGCACCTCTGCGCAAACCCTAACGGAACGGGATGTGCTCCCCGCCAAGATCACTGAAAATAATGTCTGAATACATTCCGTCATTGTTCTCAACTAGCAAACTCATGGGCACTGGCGCATTGTTTTGGAAATCTAGTTGCACTCGGACAAATGTTCCAGCAGCGACTTCATCGTTAAGTTCGATGGGCAAGATGTTTTGCTTGGGTAGCCCAAACTGCACGGGCTCTTGTGGGCCTAGCGCTATCTCGTAAGGAACCGACTTGCCGGCATCGGTTTCAATTTCCAGGCCAGTCAAGCTATCCGCATCTTCAGCGGTATTAATAATTGTGGCCACTAATACTGCCTTTCCAGAAGTCTTGGCGTCCTTAACGATGATTGCATTTCGCACCTGAATAGCATCTACATCAGCAGACCGGCCATTTCCAGAAACTCTTTGTTTATTGGTGGCCGCATTGAATCCAGCTGCACAAGCTGAGGTTAGAAGTCCAATGACGATTAAAAGTGCTGCCAATTTGAAACCCTTACCAGACACGTTAATCCTCTTCCACTGCGGTGATTTATTAATAAGTCTACTTAACCAACCAGTTCGTCTTTGCCAAGGGATATGCCCTTATTCTCAAAGCCTTTCAGGCTCATCTGATTGCCACTCATTCGTGGTAGAATTTAACTAATTCGTATACAAAAGGACATTCATGCCATACAAAGTTGGTGAAACCGTAGTGTATCCGCACCACGGCGCTGCAGACATCATCGCAAAAGAAAAGCGCATCATTCAAGGCGAGGAGCGCGAATATTTAGTTCTCCAAGTACATCAGAGTGAACTGACTGTGCGAGTGCCTTCGGACAATCTTGATTTAGTTGGAGTCCGTGATGTAACAAGTCCCGAAGGTTTAGAAAGAGTATTTGGGGTATTGCGTCAACCTTATGTTGAAGATCAGTCAAACTGGTCTCGTCGGTTCAAGGCGAACACTGAGAAGCTCTCGTCCGGCGATGTCATCAAAGTCGCCGAAGTGGTTCGTGATCTGTGGCGTCGGTCTCAGAAAAAACCGCTTTCGACCGGTGAAAAAAGTATGCTTGCCCGTGCTCGTTCGCAGCTAATCAGCGAGATTGCCCTGGCACAGCGCACAGATGAAACCGCGGCTGAAGTAACACTTGACGAGGTTTTGGCCTCCTGATGACCAGCGTCGCTGCCAGCCGAGTAGCGGCCCTTATCCCCGCTGCCGGACAAGGCGTGCGATTTGGCGGGGAATTACCAAAAGCCTTTTTTGAATTCGCTGGTTTGTCACTGCTTGCTCGAAGTGCACTCGCGCTATCAACATTTGCTGAAATCATAGTCGCAGCAGTTCCAGAAAATTTCGTAGCTGCTGCTGCGCGTGAATTGGAAAGCGTAGATGCTGAAGTCCACATCGTAGTTGGTGGAGCAACCAGACAAGATTCTGTTGCCGCAGCTTTGCGCATATTGCCAACTGACATTGATCTGGTATTAATTCACGATGCGGCTCGACCGCTAGTTCCACAGTCAGTAATCGGCAACGTCTTGACGGAACTTCGGTCAGGCGCTCAAGCTGTTATTCCCGTTTTGCCAGTTTCTGACACCATTAAACGGGTAGCTAACAATGGCATCGTTTTAGAAACCGTAGATCGAGACTCGCTACGTAGAGTGCAAACACCACAAGGATTTGTCCGCTCAGTCTTAGTGGATGCACTTTCTGAGGCAATACATGTTGCAACGGACGAAGCCGGGTTAGTAGAACACTTTGGCGTTAGTGTGCACACTGTTGCTGGAAGTGAGCTCGCATTCAAAATCACCACTCCTGAAGATGTTTCCTACGGACTATTCTTGCTACAGGAGGCATGATGACACAGTTGCGTGTTGGCTCTGGGGTTGATGTACACCCACTAGAACTTGGCCGTCCTATGTTTCTGGGCGGCCTGCATTGGCCAAATGAAACCAGTGGATGTGCGGGGCATTCAGATGGCGACGTGCTGGCCCACGCAATTTGTGACGCACTCTTATCAGCGGCCGGTCTCGGTGATCTTGGTTCAGTATTTGGCACGGCAGATCCGACCTGGAGCAACGCCTCGGGAACTGCGTTACTGCAGGAGGTTTTTCGCTTAGTGACTGACTCGGGTTGGGTAGTGGTGAACGTAAGTGTGCAGGCGATAGCAAACTCCCCAAAAATTGGCTCTCGCCGAGCTGAGATAGAGCATGCGCTATCAGCAGCACTTGGTGGTGCCGCGGTATCCGCCTCGGGTACAACAACTGACGGACTTGGACTAACTGGGCGAGGCGAAGGTATTGCTGCGCTGGCCACAGCATTATTAGAACGAACAAATTCTTGAGTAATCTTGAACCTGTGCGCTTATATGACACCGCTAGCCGGTCCCTAAGAGAATTCGTACCGCTGAATCCTGGTCAGGTTTCGATGTATGTCTGTGGTGCGACAGTTCAAGCCGCTCCACATGTTGGACATATTAGATCAGGGGTCGCCTTCGACG